>JBJEQI010000327.1:11595-20199 GCA_051881675.1 Acutalibacteraceae bacterium | reverse complement strand
GAGCAGTTTTGCGAAGCGATCAACGAAAACACGATTCTCGTGAGCTGTATGTCGGTGAATAATGAAACGGGCGCGATTCTGCCGATTGAGCGGCTCAGCGCCGTGATTAAAGATCAGGCGAAAAACGCGCTGTTTCATGTAGACGCCACGCAAAGCTTCGGCAAATACGCCGTGTATCCCGCGCGGCTCGGCATCGACCTGATGAGCTTTTCCGCTCACAAGATTCACGGACCGAAGGGAGTCGGCGCGCTGTATATAGCGGGCGGAAAGCGGGTTTTGCCGATCATCCACGGCGGCGAACAGCAGTCGGGGATTCGCCCCGGAACGGAGCCGACCGCGCTGATCGCGGGCTTCGCCGCCGCGGTAAACGACATCGGCGATATGGCGGAAAATCAGCGGCACGCCGAGCAACTGCGCGACGATCTGATCGGGCGGCTGCGCGCGTTTGACGATATTTTGATCAATTCCCCCGCCGATTCATCATGCTATGTGCTGAATCTCTCCCTGCTCGGGTTCAAAAGCGAAACGCTGCTGCATTATCTTGATGCGCGAGGGTTCTGCGTCTCATCCGGCTCGGCGTGCGCCAAGGGGCGGCAGAGCCATGTGCTGTCCGCCATGGGGCTGGATAAGCGCCGCACCGACTCAGCGCTGCGCATCAGCTTTTCCAAATATAACACCGAAGAGGATACCGCCGCGCTGGCAGACGCGCTGATCGCGGCGAAAAACACACTGTTTTCGCGGGGATAACGCGCCGCGGGGACCATTATAAAGAAAGTTGGATTTAACCGCATGAAAGAAGTCATACTGATCAAAAACGGCGAGATCGCGCTGAAAGGGCTCAACCGATCGAGCTTTGAGAATATTCTCGAAAGAAACGTCAAGCAAGCGCTCAGCGGGCTGGGATTTATCAAAGTGTCGCGCTCGCAGTCGACGATCACGGTCGAGCCCGTCAGCGACGGTTACGATATGAGCGAGGCAATCGACCGCGTAAAAAAGGTGTTCGGCATCGCGGCGTTTTCCGTCGCCGCGGCGGTGGAGAAGGATATGGACGTCATTCTCCGCACCGCGCCCGAATTTCTCGGCGCGCAGCTGCGCGCCTGCAAAACTTTTAAGGTCGAATCCAAGCGTGCCGACAAAACCTTCCCCTTAAAAAGCCCCGAGATTTCGGCGCAGTGCGGCGGGGCGGTGCTCGCGGCGTTCCCGCATCTGCGGGTGGATGTGCATAATCCCGACATCACCGTTACCGTCGAGGTGCGCGAGCGGCAGGCGTTTATCCACGCCGATCAGATCGCGGGCGCGGGCGGTCTGCCCGTCGGCAGCGGCGGTCACGCCGCGGTGCTGATTTCGGGCGGTATCGACTCGCCTGTTGCGGCATATATGATGGCGAAGCGCGGCGTTAAGCTCACTGCCGTGCATTTCGCGTCGCCGCCCTATACCAGCGAGCGCGCCGAGCAAAAGGTCAAAAAGCTTTTGCAGATCGTGGGCGAATACGCGGGCGAGATCAACTTTGCCTATGTTCCCTTTACCGAGATTCAGGAGCAGATTGCGCGCAAATGCCCCGATGAGCTGACCACCCTCATTATGCGCCGCTATATGATGAAAATGGCGGAGCAAATCGCGCGGCATAACGGATGCGAGGCGCTGATTACGGGCGAGAGCATCGGTCAGGTGGCGAGCCAGACCATGAAAGCGCTCGGCGTGACCGACAACGCGGTGGAAATGCCCGTTTTCCGTCCGCTGATCGGCATGGATAAAAACGAGATCGTGGAGATCGCGCGCAAAATCGGCACCCTTGAAACCTCGCAGCTTCCCTACGAGGACTGCTGCACGGTATTTACGCCGAAGCATCCGAAAACCAGACCGAACCTGGATACGGTCGTGCGCGCCGAGAAATTCGACGGCTGGGAGGAGCTTTATCAAAAGGCGATGGACAATATCCGATTTGAAAAGCTATGAGCCTTTCGGCGGTGTGTAACAAAACAGCCGCCCGCGCCTACTAACATAATGACGATATATTCTAACGATGAGGTGAGATTATGGCCGCTGGAGCGGAAATCATCTGTGTCGGAACCGAGCTGCTGCTCGGCGATATTCTCGACACAAATTCGCAATTTTTATCCCGCGAGCTGGCGAGAATGGGAATCAACGTGTTCTACCGCTCCACGGTGGGCGACAATTCCGAGCGGCTCGCCTCGGTCGTGAAAACGGCGGCCTCCCGCTCCGACCTCATCATCTTGACAGGCGGGCTCGGCCCGACAAAAGACGATCTCACCGTTCGCACCGTCTGCGAAACGATGGGCGTTCCGCTGGTCTTGAGCGAGGCGGCGCTCGAGCGCATTCGGGCGTATTTTGCCCGTGCGGGCAAGGAGCCGACCGAAAACAACCTCTCGCAGGCGATGGTGCCGCAGGGCGGCGAGGTATTTTTGAACGAGCGCGGAACCGCTCCCGGCTCGGCGTTCACCAAAAACGGCGTCACTTTCCTGTTCCTGCCGGGGCCTCCCTCGGAAATGGAGCATATGTTCACCCGCTCGGTGAAGCCGTTTTTGCAGCCGTTTTGCGGCGGCGTGATCCGCTCGCGCTTTGTCAACATCTACGGTATCGGTGAGTCGGCGGTGGATGAATTGACCGCCGAGCTTCAGAAATCCGAAAATCCCACCGTCGCCCCCTATGCGAAAGACGGCGAGTGCCTGCTCCGCGTGACGGCGAAGGCGCACAACGCCTCGCAATGCGAGGCGCTTTGCGACGGCATGATTGATCAGATCAAAGACATCCTCGGCGAGAATGTCTATTCAACCGACGGCGGAACACTTCAGCAAGCGGTCGTTGATCTGCTGAAAGAAAAGCATTTAACGGCGGCAACCGCCGAAAGCTGCACAGCGGGCTATATCTCGAAGCGAATCACCGAAATATCGGGCGCGTCGGAGGTATTCCACTGCGGCGTATCCACCTATTCCAACGAAATGAAAACCAAGCTGCTGGGCGTTGAGCCGCGGCTGTTTGAGACCGTCGGCGCGGTATCGCGCGAGGTTGCCGTGCAGATGGCGCGGGGCGTGCGGCTTCTTTCGGGGAGCGACATCGGGCTGAGCATCACGGGAATCGCGGGCCCGACGAGCGACGGCTCGGGCAAGCCCGTGGGGCTTTGCTACATCGCACTTTCCGACAAAAACGGCGAAATTTGCATCAAATCGCGCAAATCGGGCAGGCAGGACCGCGAATATATCCGCTACTGCTCCGCCTCCGAAGCGCTGAATCTATTGAGGAAATACCTCATCAGCTACCCGAACGCCCCGGCGGCGGACGGACCGGGCGAATCCTATCATGAAAGGCGGCAATAACCATGGCAAACAATGATATTCGATCGGATGAGAACAACATTGACATTGATAAAGAGCTGCGCTCGATCGAGGAACTGCTCCATACAATGGGCGCCGAGCGCGACGCAGAAGAGTTTTCCGATATTGTGTCCAGCAGCACCGAGCTGCCCAAAAGCAGCGGCGAAATGTTCGGCTTCATCAGCGACGAGGCGCAGGATATTCTTTCCTCCAGCCCCGAAAAGCAGGCGGGAGGCGCCGACAGCGCGGCGGACATTGACAGCATCGATCGGTTCAGCCAGGCGAAAAGCGCCGAGTGCTACCCCGCCGAGGAGATGCCGCGGTTTTTTACGGAATCGTCGGAATTTGAGGATGACGCGCCGCTGGACATCAGCGAATTTTATCCGCCGAACACATCCGACAGCGCCGATGACGCCGAGCAGGCTGATACCGCCGATTCGGCGAATGATACGGACTGTGCAGAGGAAATGCAGGAGGACGATATCATGATCTACGATGACAGCCGCAGTGACAAAACCGACGACAAATACAACGCCGCCGAAGATGACGCCACCCGTCAGTTTGATGCGGTAAACGCCGTCAGTGAAGCGGGTGCGGCGAATGATATGGCAGACCATGCCGAAACAGACGCGGAGATGAACGCCGCAAGCAACAACAAGCCGCCCGCCAAAGCCAAAAAGCCGAACATCTTGATCCGTATGCTGCGCAATCTTCTTCCGTGGAAGGGCGACGGCAAGTTCGAGATCGGCAGAAAGATCGTCTTTTTAGTCGCGCTGATCACGCTGATCGTCACCGTGTGGAATCTGGTCGGTTATTATGTTGTCGAGCCGATCCAGATGGACAGCGATTCCAACGATCTGCGCGTACAGTATAAAAACACCAGCACCGGCTATGCCGATTATCAGCTCAACCCGAAGTTTGCCGAACTGTATTCGCAGAATAAGGACCTTGTCGGCTGGATACAGATCAAGGGAACCAATGTGGATTATCCCGTCGTCCGCGGCAGGGACAACAAGCAGTATGAACGCACCACCTTCTACGGCAAAAGTATGCGCTCCGGCTCCATCTTTATGGATTATCTCACCTCGATCACCTTCCGAAAAGAGAGCCGCAATATGGTCATTTACGGCCACAATATGCGCGACAACAGCCGCATGTTCAGCCAGCTGATCAACTACCGCGAGCTCGACTATTACAAAAAACATCCGACGCTGACCTTCGATACGCTTTACCGCGACGGTCAGTGGAAAATATTCGCCGTTATCTCCACCAACGCCTACCCTGCGCAGGACAACGGTCAGGTGTTCGATTACCGCCGCAGTATTTTTGCCGACGACGAAGAGTTTAACGCCTGGGTGCGGGAGAGCAAGATCCGCTCCTGCATCACAACGGGGGTCGACGTGCTTCCCACCGATACGGTTCTCACGCTCCAGACTTGCTGCTATGAATTTACCGAGGGCAGATTTGTCATCATGGCGCGCCGCGTGCGCGACGGGGAGGACGCGGCGGTCGATGTAGCGCAGGCGGCGGTCAACCGCAACGCCCGCTATCCGCAGGCGTGGTACGACGCAAAGGGGCAGAAGAATCCGTTTAAGAATACGCCCGTTCAGTTCAACGAGCCGGGCATTATCGTCGAGCGCACGCAGGCGAAAGCCGCCGCGGCGAACTCCAAAACCGCTGTCAAGCCGAATACGGTAGTCAAGCCGACCTCCGCTGTTAAGCGGACCACCGCGAAACCCACGCAAAGGGTAACAATTTCGCTTGCGCCGCGAACGAGAAAAGCGACTGCCACCCGCCGCCCCACGGCAACCAAGCCGAAAACCACCGCTCGCCCCACGGCGGCGCCCGAAAAAACCACTACCAAGCCCGCCCCAACCGAATCGGAGGAAACCAATCAGCCGCAGCCGACGATCGACGGCGGCAACGAATAAAAAGGCTGCCGCATCGCGAAAGGACCGATCGCTCTATGAAAGAAGAATTTTTGCGCACGGCGCGGATACTCGGGCATGACGCGGTTGAAAAGCTCAGCGGCGCTCACGTCGCCGTGTTCGGCGTCGGCGGGGTCGGCTCGTTTGCGGTGGAGGCGCTTGCCCGCGCAGGAATCGGTCGGCTGACGCTGATCGACTCCGACAGCGTTTCGCTCTCGAATATCAACCGCCAGCTGATCGCGCTGCATTCCACCGTCGGTCAACCGAAGGTCGAGGCGGCGGCGCGGCGCATTGCCGACATCAACCCCGCCTGCGAAGTAGCGGCGATCGAGCGGTTTTTCAGCGAGGAAACGCTCGGCGAGTTTGATTTCGGCGCGTTTGATTACATCGCCGACGCGATCGACGCGGTGCCGCAAAAGCTTTTGCTGATCGAAACGGCGGTCAGCCGCCGCATCCCGATCATCAGCAGCATGGGCATGGGCAACAAGCTGCACCCCGAGATGATCGAGCTTGCCGATATCGGCAAAACCTCCGTTTGCCCGCTTGCCCGCGCAGTCCGGCTCGGGCTGCGCCGCCGCAATATTCATCACCTGAAATGCGTGTATTCCAAGGAACTGCCGCAGCCGCCGCGTGATGCGGACGGTGAAAATGCAGAGGGTGAGCGGCAGGCGCCGGGGAGCATTTCGTTTGTGCCGAGCGCCGCGGGGCTGATCATGGCGGGCGAGATCGTCCGCACTCTCGCGGGCGTGGATTAAGCGCATACCGCTCATCCCCCGCCGACACAAAAAATTCACAACTTTCGCCTTGACAAATACAATCGAAGCATTATAATAGTAATTAGCACTCTATGTGTCAGAGTGCTAATTTTACTTTTTATAACCGACAGACAGCCGAATCGGCTATCCTGCGCCGCGGGGCGCGGACCTTGAATACGCAAAGAAAGGAATCAAAATCATGAGAAAAAAACAGTTTAAGGCAGAATCGCAAAAGCTTCTCGACATGATGATCAACTCGATCTACACCCACAAGGAAATATTTCTGCGCGAGCTGATCTCCAACGCATCGGACGCGATCGACAAGCTGTATTTCCGTTCGCTGACCGACGACAGCATAAAAATGTCGCGCGATGACTTCGAGATTCGCATTGAGGCGGACAAGGACAACCGCACGCTGACCATCCGCGACAACGGCTGCGGCATGACCGAGCAGGAGCTGGAATCCAACCTCGGAACGATCGCAAAAAGCGGCTCGCTGAACTTCAAAAAGGATAACGCGGAGGATAAAAACGCAGAGGAGATCGACGTGATCGGTCAGTTCGGCGTCGGATTCTATTCCGCTTTCATGGTCAGCGATTTTGTCAGCGTGGAGAGCCGCGCGTTCGGCGCCGACGAGGCGTTTCGCTGGAGCTCGCAGGGTGCCGACGGCTACACGGTCGAGCCGTGCGACAGAAATACGGTCGGTACGACGATCACCCTGCATATCAAGGAGGATACCGACGATGAGAAATACGGCAAATTCCTCGAGCAGTATGAGATCGAACGCATCGTGAAGAAATATTCCGACTACATCCGCTATCCTATCCGCATGAGCGTTTCTTCGCAGAAGCCGAAAGAGGGCAGCGAGGACGAATATGAAACCGTTGTTGAGGATAAAACGCTCAACAGCATGATCCCGATCTGGAAAAAGAACAAATCCGAGATCAGCGAAGAGGAATACAACCGCTTTTATAAGGATAAGTTTTTCGATTTCAACGACCCCGCGCTGGTCATTCACTCCAAAACCGAGGGTCAGGCGACCTATAACGCGCTGATGTTCGTGCCGAAAACGCCGCCTTTCGACTATTACACCAAAGAGTTTGAAAAGGGCTTGCAGCTCTATTCCAACGGAGTGCTGATCATGGACAAATGCGCCGATCTTCTGCCCGATCACTATTCGTTTGTCAAGGGTCTTGTCGACAGCGCCGATCTCTCGCTCAACATCTCCCGCGAGATCTTGCAGCACGATAATCAACTCAAGCTCATTGCCAAAAACATCTCGAAAAAGATTCACTCCGAGTTGCTCAAAATGCTGAAAAATTCCCGCGAAAAATATGAGGAATTCTTCAAGAGCTTCGGTATTCAGCTCAAATTCGGCGTTTATAACGATTACGGCGTACACAAAGACGAGATCAGCGACCTGATTATGTTCATCTCCAGCCGCGAGAAAAAATACGCCACCCTGTCGGAGTATTGCGAGCGCATGAAAGAGGGGCAGGAGAGCATTTATTACGCCTGCGGCGAAACGGTGGATAAAACAGCCATGCTCCCGCAGGTCGAAGCGGCGATCGACCAAGGCTTCGAGGTGCTGTATCTGACCGAAAATGTGGACGAATTCGCCCTGAAGACCCTGCGCGAGTGGGAGGGCAAAAAGTTTGTCAACGTCTGCACCGACGAGGTCGATCTCGGCACCGACGAGGAAAAAGAACAGCTGAAAAAGGAAAACGACGACGCCAAAGAGCTGCTCGATTTCATGAAAGAGGCGATCGGCAGCGTATCCGCCGTGCGTTTCACCAACCGTCTGAAAAATCACCCCGTGGCGCTCGCCTCCTCGGGCGAAATCTCGCTCGAAATGGAAAAGGTGCTGAACACCATGCCGAACGGCGGCGGGGTCAAGGCGCAGTCGGTGCTGGAGATCAATTCCTCTCATCCGATCGCCGATCGGCTGAAATCGCTTTTCAATGAGGATAAGGACACCCTCGCCAAATATGCGAAAATCCTCTATGCGCAGAGCCTGCTGATCGGCGGTATGCCGATCGACAATCCCACAGAGCTGAGCAATCTCATCTGCGAGCTGATGTGACGGCAAAGCCGCCCGGCGCCGTGCGGGCGAGCGGGATAAATAACTGTTTGACAAACGGCGCAAAATACGATACAATAAGCTTGCGAGTAAACCATACGGTCGCGTAGGCGCGGCGCTCTTTTAGAGCAGGTCGGCGCTTATGAGGAAAGTCCGGGCACCGCAGGGCAGGATAACGGCTAACAGCCGCCGAGGGCGACCTTAGGGAAAGTGCAACAGAAAATTACCGCCCGATACGAGCGATCGTTTCGGGTAAGGATGGAAAGGCGAGGTAAGAGCTCACCGGCGCGCGGGTGACCGCGCGGCCATGTAAACCCTATCCGGTGCAACATTGACAAGGGGCGATACATCTGCCCGATGTTACCCTGAAAAATGGCTTGAAGCGGGCGGCAACGTCCGTTCCAGATAGATGACCGTGCACGACAGAACCCGGCTTACAGATTTGCTCGCACATGAAATTTTGCGGAGAACGGCAGCGCTTGCCCGTTCTCCGTTTTGCATTGTCAAAA
>JBJEQI010000327.1:0-11495 GCA_051881675.1 Acutalibacteraceae bacterium | reverse complement strand
CTGCTGCGGCGCTTTGCGCCGTATTTCAAGAACCATAAAGCCACGCTGATCATCGACCTGTTCTGCGCCTCGCTGACGACTGTCTGCGAGCTGGTGCTGCCGCTGATCATGCGCTATATTACCAACGAAGGGCTGCGCAATCTGGCGGCGCTGTCGGCGAAAACAATCGTCATACTCGGTCTGATCTATCTCGGGCTGCGCGTCGTCGACTGCATCGCGGGATACTACATGGCGAACATGGGTCACGTCATGGGCGCAAAAATCGAAACGGATATGCGACGCGACGCGTATAATCATCTGCAAAAGCTGTCGAATACTTATTATAACAACACCAAGGTCGGGCAGATCATGGGGCGCATCACCAACGACCTTTTCGACGTTACGGAATTTGCCCATCACTGCCCTGAGGAGTTTTTCATCGCCGCGATCAAGCTAATCATCGCCTTTGTGATACTGGCGGGAATCAATCTTTGGCTGACGCTGATGATCTTCCTCTGCGTGCCGGTGATGACCGCCGTGTGCATGACGCTCAACCGCCGCATGAGAAGCGCCTTCCGCCGCCAGCGCAACCAGATCGGCGAGCTGAACGCGCGGATCGAAGACAGTCTCCTCGGACATAAGGTGGTCAAGGCGTTTACCAACGAAGCGGTCGAAAGCGAAAAGTTCGAGCGGGACAACGGCGAGTTTCTCGGCATCAAAAAAGACACCTATAAATATATGGCGATGTTCCAGACCGCCGTTAAGATCTTCGACGCGCTGATGTACCTGACCGTGGTAGTCGCGGGCGGCATTTTTATGATCAACGGGCTGATTCTCCCCGGCGATCTGGTGGCATATATGCTGTATGTAACGACGCTGATCGCCACCATTCGCCGCATTATCGAGTTTGCCGAGCAGTTCCAGCGCGGCATGACGGGAATCGAGCGGTTCCTCGAGATCATGGACGCCGATATTGAAATATTCGACGAACCCGACGCAGTCGAGCTGAAAAATGTGCGCGGGGATATTGTATTTGAGAACGTCAGCTTTGAATATCCCGACGATCATAACCGCGTTTTCGGCGGGCTGAATCTCCATATTAAAGCGGGCGAAAAGGTGGCGATCGTCGGCCCCTCGGGCGGCGGCAAAACGACGCTGTGCAATTTGATTCCGCGGTTTTACGACGTCACGGGCGGACGCATCACGCTGGACGGCGCGGATGTGCGGCATTTCACGCTCAAAAGCCTGCGCGGCTGCATCGGAATCGTCCAGCAGGATGTTTACCTCTTTTCGGGAACGGTGTATGAAAATATCGTCTACGGCAGACCCACCGCCGACCGCGAGGAGGTTATCGCCGCCGCCCGCCGCGCGGGTGCGCACGAGTTCATCATGAATCTGCGCGACGGCTACGATACCTATATCGGCGAGCGCGGGGTCAAGCTGTCGGGCGGGCAGAAGCAGCGCATCAGCATTGCGCGCGTCTTTTTGAAGAATCCGCCGATCATCATTCTCGATGAGGCGACCTCGGCGCTGGATAATGAGAGCGAATTTGAAGTCGCGCAGTCGCTGTCCCGCCTGTGCGAGGGGCGCACGACGCTGACCATCGCGCATCGGCTTTCCAGCATCAAAAATTCCGACCGCATCCTCGTGCTGACCGACGACGGCATCGTCGAAGAGGGCGACCACGATCAGCTGATGGCGCAAAAGGGAATCTATTATCAGTTTTACGAAACGGCAAACCGCCTGAAATAGCGCGGCGGGCGTTTTACATACATCTTGCAAACCCTTCTTTCCAAACGCGGTGAGATCATGAAAAATCAATATAACAAAACCATCTTCGCCTGCTTCACGGGATATATCATTCAGGCGATCATCAACAACTTCGCGCCGCTGCTGTTTTTGACCTTTCACAACAGCTACGGCATACCGCTGTCGAAAATCACGATGCTGGTAACGATCAATTTCGGCTTGTAGCTGCTGGTGGATCTGGGGTCGGTCGCGTTTGTCGACCGCATCGGCTATCGCGCCTCCATGATCCTCGCGCACGCGCTGAGCGCGGCAGGGCTGATCTTGCTCGCGTTTTTGCCCGACGTCACGAAAGATCCGTTTGTCGGACTGCTGCTGTCGGTCGGCATTATGTGGCCGGGGACTTTCAGCCGCGCCGCCGCAGTTTTGCCACGCGGTGAGACCGCCCTTTTCGCCATGATGGCGCTGGCGGGCGACCTCGGCTGCTCGGGCGGGCCGACCGTTGTGGGAATCGTGTCGGGGCGCTTCGGCGATCATCTTCAGTTCGGCATACTCGCCGCCGTCATCTTCCCGATTTTACTCATCTGCGGCATTATGCTGTGCAAAAAATACGCCGCAAAAACCACGGCGGAATAAGCCGAAAAACGCGGTGGGCTGTGCCGCTCATGCTCCCCGGGTCGACTTTGACGGCGTATAATACAGCCCCTATTGCCGACACTGAAAATGAGCGGAGCGACCGCTCGAAGTTTTAACAATTCGGAGGAATGAATCATGTATGACGTAGCTGTTATCGGAACGGGTCCCGCCGGTATTTCGGCGGCGCTGACGCTGAAACTGCACAATAAAAATATCGTCTGGTTTGGCTCGGCGGGGCTGAGTGACAAGGTGGAAAAATCGGAAAAAATCGCGAATTATCCGGGACTTGGCATGATCGGCGGCGCCGAGCTGAATCAAAAAATGCGCGATCAGGCGGCACAGCTGGAGCTTTCGATCACCGACAAAACGGTGACCAACATCACCAAAACCAAATCCTGCTTTATGATTCTCGCCGAAAACGACCTTTTCGAGGCAAAAAGCGTTTTGCTCTGCACGGGCGTTGCGTCGGCAAAGGGGATCAGCGGCGAGCAGGAGCTGCTCGGGCGCGGCGTGAGCTACTGCGCGACCTGCGACGGATTTCTCTATAAAAACAAGACGATCGCGGTCATCTGCGCCCTGCCGCGTTATGAGCATGAGGTCGAGTATCTCGCCGAGCTGGCGGATACGGTGTATCTCTCCGTGCCGTATAAGAACTGCGGCATTCATCTGCCGAACGTGAAGCCGATCGGGCGCATTGCGGCAATCCGCGGGGAGGATCGCGTTTGCGGAATCACCGTGGGCGATGAAAAGATTGCGGTCGACGGCGTGTTTGTTCTGCGCAGTGCAATTGCGCCGTCACTGCTGATGCCGGAGCTGGAGATTTCGGGCGCGCATATGGTGGTCGACCGCTCCTGCAAAACGAATGTGGACGGCTGTTTTGCCGCGGGCGACTGCACGGGCAGGCCGTATCAGATCGCCAAGGCAGTCGGCGAGGGCAATGTCGCCGCGCACAGTATTTTGCAGTATTTGAGCGAAAACGAGCGCAGCGGGCAATGATTGCCGCGAATACCGATTTATGAGGCAGATTCATGGAAACGGCTATTCAAAAAATTTGCAGCGAAACACGAAAGCTTCCGCTGAAAAACGGCTGTAATCAAACGGACGTCCCGTTTGTAACGGTTTACCGTTTCACGGAAGAAAAAATCCTAATGCCGCCGTCCGCCGAGCCGTATATATACCTTGTGCTGGACGGTACGCTGCGGCTTCACACGCCCGCGGGCATTATGGACTACACGGCGGGGCAGTATTCTGTTTCAAAAATAGATACCCCTGAGGCGGGCACGGTTTTATGCTTTTCGGCTCAGCGGGACTTTTTAGCCCTTGCCGTCGAGCTAACAGTCAGCGACGTGATCACAACCGTTTTGAATTTAGACAACAGCCTGACCGAAAGCATCCTGAACGCGCCGTCGGACAGCCGCCGCGCGGCTGTATCGGATAAAGAGGTCGCAGAGTCCGTTTATAAACTGTTCTCCGAAGCGCATCGGGCGGTTCCGTCGGAATTTATCCGACAAAACACCCTGCGGGGAGATCATTTATTATATTCTCTGCGGATCCTGCGGCAGGCAGTTTATCCAAAGTATCGTGAATATGCGGCAGGCAGACGAAATATACGAAGCAAACAGCTGGATTAAAGAGAATTATCGCGCGCCTTTTACCGTTGAAAGTCTGGCGCGGCAGAGAAATATGAGCGTATCTTTGTTTCATCAAAAATTCAAAAGCGCCGTGGGAATGGGACCGCTGCAATGTCAAAAGCGGCTGCGCCTTACGCAGGCAAGGCGGCTGATGCCGAAGGACGATGCCAACGTAACCGAAGCGGCTGTCGAGGTCGGCTATGAAAGCGTGTCGCAGTTTATTAGGGATTATCGCAGAATGTTCGGACTGACCCCGAAAGAGGATATACAAAATATCCGCAACAATTTGAAGAAATAGGCAATTTCTTTGCAGAAACAGGCAAGCGCAAAGCCCTCCTTGCTGATATACTGTCAATAGTGCGAAGCACTGAGTTTAACAGTACGGAGGGTTTAACAAATGATTTTAACAGACGAAATATGCGATCAGCTTTGCGCCGCCGCAAAGCAAAAAGCCGAAGAAATCGGCATTGACATCAGCTTTGCCGTCAGCGACGCAGGCGGGTTGCCGAGGGTGTACCGCCGATACGGCGAGGCATTGGTGCTGAGTATTACACTTGTGCCGGGGAAGGCATACACCGCCGCCGTGACGCAATGTAAAACCGGGGATGTCGCTTTGGCCGCCGCAGAGGGAGCCCCGCTTATGGCAATTCAGGCAAACGATCCGCGCATTACTCCGGTAGCGGGCGGCTATCCCTTGTTTGCCGACGGGAAAATCGCGGGCGGAATCGGCGTCGGAGGCGGAACCGAGGAGCAGGACTGCGAAATAGCGGAATACGTCGTATCCGTATTTGAAAAGCTGGTATAAAACGGGCGGTTCGCCGAAAGAGTAAGCAGGAAAGATCGTCGAGCTGAACGTGCATAAGCGCCGAGGAGAAGAGGATTCAAAATGCCGAAACGCATACTCGAAACCGAAAGATTATATTTGCGGGAGCTGACCGAGGCGGATTTTAACGCTTTATGCCGCACCTTGCAGGACGATGAGGCCATGTACGCCTACGAGGGCGCTTTCAGCGACGCGCAGGTGAAAGAATGGCTCCTGCGGCAGCTCAGCCGTTACCGAAAATGGGGGTTCGGCCTGTGGGCGGTAATTTTGAAGGAATCCGAGCGGCTGATCGGTCAGTGCGGGCTGACTATGCAGCCGTGGAACAACGGAGAGGTTTTAGAAATCGGCTACCTTTTTGAGCGGGCATATTGGCACAGAGGTTACGCTTTAGAAGCCGCGGCGGCGTGCAAAGAATACGCCTTTTCGGTGCTGAACGCCGATGAGGTCTGCTCGATCATCCGCAATACGAACACCGCCTCGCAACGGGTCGCCGAAAGAAACGGCATGACCGCGGCAGATAGCTGTATCAAGCACTACCGCGGCGTGGATATGCCGCACCGCCGCTATATTGCCGTTCGCTGAATCTCAGCGGACACTGTAAACTTTACAACACACAAAACGCACCTCTCGGGATTTGAGTCGGGGGTGCGTTTATTTATACCCGCGCGGGGGAATGAGTGTATCACCACTCACAGCCCGTTATGCAAGCGGCATTTTCGCATAAATTGCCCCGCCGCGGCGGTTGCAATGGGCGGCCGTTTATGCTATAATAAGTTCAAGGAATCCAGCGTGTGCAAAGCAATGTGCGGCACATCATCATAAGGAAGCGAACATCATGAACTATCCGTTTTCATCCAAAGTATCCAATCTTGCGCCGTCGGCGATCCGAGAGATACTCAAATCCACCTCCCAGCCGGGGATGATACCGTTTGCCGCGGGCAACCCCGCGCCCGAGGCGTTCCCGATCGACGCAATCCGCGAAATCACGGCGGATATACTGCAAAACCGCCCGGTGGACGCTTTGCAGTATTCCATTACCGAGGGGTATGAGCCGCTGAGGGCCGCCGTCTCCGCATATATGAGGCAAAAGCACCATGTGGGCAGAGAGCTTGACAGCATTCTCATCACCGCGGGCGCGCAGCAGGTCATGTGCTTTACCACGCAGACGCTCTGCAACGAACACGACACCATCCTCTGCGAAGCGCCGACCTTTATCGGCTCGCTCAACGCTTTCCGCTCTTTCAATGTCAATTTGGTCGGAATCGAGGTCGAGGCGGACGGCATCAATATCGAAAAGCTGGAGCAGGCGCTCAAAACCGAGAAAAACGTGCGCTTTATCTACACCGTCCCGAATTTTCAGAATCCGTCGGGCGTGACCATGTCGGCGAAAAAGCGCCGCACGGTCTATGAGCTTGCGCGAAAATACAACGTGATGATACTGGAGGACAACCCCTACGGCGAAATCCGCTTTGAGGGGGAGGATATTCCTTGTATCAAGTCGCTCGATGAAGACGGAATCGTGATCTACGCGGGTTCGTTTTCCAAGGTGCTCTCCCCGGGGCTTCGCGTCGGCTATGCGATTGCACCGCAGGCGCTGATCGCTAAAATGACCTGCTGTAAGCAGACCAGCGACGTGCACACCGGCATTCTGCCGCAGATGATTGCGCACGATTTCATGACCAAATACGATTTCAACGCGCACCTTGAAAAAATACGGGCGATTTATCGGCACAAGGCGCGGCTGATGATGGGGCTGATGGACGAGCATTTCGGCGAAAAGATCACCTATCACCCTGTCAGCGGCGGGCTGTTTTTGTGGTGTACCATGCCGCAGGGCGCCGATATGCTTGATTTTTGCCGCACGGCGGTGCAAAACAACGTCGCGCTGGTTCCCGGGAGCGCGTTTTCGGTGGATGAATCCGCGCCGTCGCGCTGTTTCCGTGCAAATTATTCCACCCCGACCGACGAGCAGATCGTTTCGGGTATGCAAACGCTGGGGCGTTTGGTCAAATCGCTTTGATAAGCGGTAACCGCCCGAACATACTCACACAAAACAACCATAACGAAGAAAACAACGGAGAAAATGACTATGAATTTTATGCAATTCAAAAGCGGAACCGACATCCGCGGCGTTGCCAGCGAGGGTGTCGAGGGAGAACCTATCAATCTGACCGATGAAGCGGTGACCGCCATGACGGGCGGTTTCCTGCTCTGGCTGGAAAAAACGCTCGGCAAGCCTGCCGCAGAATGTAAAATTTCGGTTGGGCACGATTCGCGCATATCCGCCGCGCGTATCAAAGCGGCGGTCATCCGCGTGCTGGTCGGCTGCGGTGTGAGCGTGATCGACTGCGGGCTGTCCTCCACCCCCGCGATGTTTATGACGACGGTGGAACTGCATTGCGACGCGGCGATTCAGCTCACCGCCTCGCACCACCCCTTTAACCGCAACGGGCTGAAATTTTTCACCCGCGGCGGCGGTCTCGAGGGGAGCGACATCGAGCAGATACTGGGGTTCGCCGAGCGAGGGGAAGCCCCCTGCGGCGCGGCGGGCGGCGAGGTGCAAAAGGTCGATTTCATGCGCCGCTATGCCGAGATTCTGCGCGAACACATTATGCGCGGCACAGGCGAGGAAAAGCCGCTTAGCGGATTTCATATCGTAGTCGACGCGGGAAACGGCGCGGGCGGATTCTATGCGCGCGATGTGTTAGCCCCGCTGGGGGCGGACATCTCCGGCTCGCAGTTTCTCGAGCCGGACGGTATGTTCCCCAACCATATTCCGAACCCCGAAAACGCCGTAGCTATGGCAAGCGTGTCCAAAGCCACGGTGGAAAACCAGGCCGATCTCGGTGTGATTTTTGATACCGACGTCGACCGCGCCTCCTGCGTTGACGCGCGCGGATTCGAGATCAACCGCAACCGCATTGTGGCACTGGCAGCGTCGCTGGCGCTGGAAAACTGCGCGGGCGGCACCATTGTGACCGATTCGGTCACCTCCAGCGGGCTTCGCGAATTTATCGAAAACAACCTCGGCGGAAAGCACTATCGCTACCGCCGCGGATATAAAAATGTGATCGACCGCGCGATCGAGCTGAACGCGCAGGGAACCGTCACCCCGCTGGCGATCGAAACCTCGGGCCACGCGGCGTTTATGGAAAATTACTTCCTCGACGACGGCGCCTATCTCATCACAAAAATCATCATCAAGGCGGCGCTGCTCAAAAAGCAGGGCATGACGGTGGACGAGCTGATCAAAGACCTCAAGGAGCCCGCCGAATCCAAAGAATACCGCTTTAAGATAGCGGCGGAGGATTTCCGTGCTTACGGCCTTTCGGTGATCGACCGCCTGGAGGAATATTCTAAGCAGCAGGGCTGGGATATTGCCGACGACAACCGCGAGGGAATCCGCGTTTCACTGCTCGGCGGCTGGTTTTTACTGCGCCTTTCGGTGCACGACCCCATCATGCCGCTGAACATCGAGTGCGACGAGGTCGGCGGCGTCGAAAGAATCGCCGCGGCTCTGCGCGAATTCCTCGTTACCTGCGAAAGTTTGGATATTTCCTGCCTGAAATGAGCCCGCTTTGCCGCTGTTTTGCCGCAAAATCGCCGCCCTATCCGCCGATTTGTTGATTTGCAACAGTTATTATACCGTGTAATTCTTAATATTTATTTAATATTTATTCGGATTTTTTGTTGAAAAAAATCGTGTTTTGCATTAAAATTATTATAAGTGTGCAATGCCGTGCAAAGAACGGCAGGCAGTAAAAATGCAGTCGAATACGAAAAAGGAAAGGTCTTTGCATTATGGAAGAAAAGAAAATCATTTTCAGCTCCGAAAATCAGGTCGCGCCTCTCGGAATCGTTCCGCTGTGCGGCGCAAGAGAGCTGTCGGACAAAATCGAAGCGCATCTGCTGCGCTGGGCGCACGACGCGGGAATCAAGGCTGAAACTTTCACAATCGAAAACAAATGTCCTCGTTTTTCCTCGGGCGATTCCAAGGGTCTGATCGAATCCACCGTGCGCGGATACGACCTGTATTTCATCGTAGACGTCGGCAATTACAGCAAAACCTATAACTATTTCGGGCATGAAAACCATATGTCGCCCGACGACCACTATCAGGATCTCAAGCGCCTGATTCAGGCGGCTTCGGGCAAGGCACACCGCGTAAATGTCATCATGCCTCTGCTCTACGGCGGCAGGCAGCACAGAAGAAGCTACCGCGAGTCGCTCGACTGCGCATTCGCGCTTCAGGAGCTTCAGGCGATGGGCGTGGCAAACGTCGTCACCTTCGACGCGCATGACCCCCGCGTGCAGAACGCCGTCCCGCTGATGGGCTTCGATAACCTCATGCCCACCTATCAGGTGCTGAAAAAGATGTTCCGCTCTTTCCCCGATCTTTCCACCGCGCGCGAGGACTTTATGATCGTTTCTCCCGACGAAGGCGCGCTCAACCGCAATATGTACTATGCATCGGTGCTCGGCGTCGATCTCGGAATGTTCTATAAGCGCCGCGATTATTCGCAGGTTGTCAACGGCAGAAACCCCATCATCGCGCACGAGTATCTCGGCGACAGCGTTGAGGGAAAGACCGTTTTTGTTGCGGACGATATTATCTCTTCGGGCGAATCCATGCTCGATATTGCCAAAAATGTCAAGCAGCGCAACGCCAAGCAGTTCTTCTGCTATGCCACCTACGCGATCTTTACCAACGGGCTCGCCGCATTTGACGAAGCTTATGAAAAGGGATATATTGACGCTGTGTTCGGCTCGAATCTGACCTATCTCAACCCCGAGCTAAAAAGCCGTCCGTGGTTCTATGAGGTCGATGTTTCCAAATATATTGCCTACTTTATCAGCGCGCTCAATCACGATGTTTCGATCAGCTCGCTGATCGACTCGCATGAGAAGATCGACCGCCTGCTCACCCTCCGCCGCGAGGAGCTGGCGAAGAATTCGGACGAGCAGCTGCACATCTGATCGGCTCGAGGGTTATCCGCAAAGCCTCGGCTGAAATAGCGGGGGAAGCATATCCTATCCACCGCCTGCATATTCTGATAATAACGGCGAGGCGCTCCCGATCGGACAAGGGCGCCCCACCACCGACAAATACTTACATAATGAGGAAAGAAAAATGAACAGTTCACTGCTTAAAGAAAAGATCTCCTCGGGTGTGTTTGACAACACCTTCAAAACGCTCTACCCCGGCAAAGAATCGGTCGCTGTCGACCGCTATAACGAAGCCATCGACGAGTTTGTCGCCCTTTTCGGCGACAACGACGAGCTGCGCCTTTTCTCCGCTCCCGGCAGAACCGAGATCGGCGGAAATCATACCGATCATCAGCGCGGATGCGTGCTGGCGGCCGGCGTTGATCTGGATGTGATCGCAGTCGTTAAAAAGAACGATGAAAACATCATCCGCATCAAGTCCAAGGGCTTTGATATGGATGAAATCGACCTTGGCGTGCTCACCCCCGTCCCCGAAGAGTCCGAGCACGCGGCTTCGCTCATCCGCGGTGTCGCCGCGCGCTTTAGCCAGCTCGGCTGCGGCTTCGGCGGATTCGACGCCTATACCACCTCCAACGTGCTCAAAGGCTCGGGGCTTTCCAGCTCGGCGGCTTTTGAGGTGCTGGTCAGCACGATTCTCGACGAGCTGTATAACGGCGGCAAAATGAGCGCCGTTGACAAAGCGATCGTTTCGCAGTATGCCGAAAACAAATTCTTCGGCAAGCCCTGCGGCCTGATGGACCAGATGGCAAGCTCGGTCGGCGGATTCGTTTCGATCGACTTTTGCGATACCGCCAATCCGATCATCGAAAAGGTCGATTTCGACTTCGCGTCGGTCGGCCATTCGCTCTGCATCGTCGATACGGGCGGGTGCCACGCCGATCTCACCTCGGACTTTGCGGGCATCCCGACCGAGATGAAAGCGGTTGCGCAGTTCTTCGGCAAGGACGTCCTCCGCGAGGTCGACGAGCAGGAGTTTTATGCTAATATCGCGGCTCTGCGCGAGAAGGTCAGCGACCGCGCCGTTCTCCGCGCGATCCACTTCTTCAACGATAACCGCCGCGCGATCGAGCTGAGAGATGCGCTGAAAGCGGGCAATTTTGAGCAGTTCAAGCAGATCATCGGCGAAAGCGGAATGTCGAGCATGACCATGCTGCAAAACGTATTCGCCGCGTCCAATCCCGGCGAGCAGGGTCTGACCCTCGCGCTCGCGCTGACGGCGAGAATCCTCGGCGAAAACGGCGCATGGCGCGTTCACGGCGGCGGATTTGCGGGTACGATTCAGGCGTTTGTTCCGAATGAACTGCTGGAGGAGTACCGCGCGCAGATCGAAAGCGTCTTCGGCAGCGGATCGTGCTATGTGCTCAGCGTTCGTCCCGTCGGCGGAATCGAGGTCACTCCCGCGCTTTAAGCGGGCGCGGCGCGATGAATTCGCCGCGGCCAACGGGTATGCTATATGCCCCGCCGATCATCGGGGGAAGCCGATTCTGACCGCCCCACGCGGTAAATTGCAATTTTTTCTGTAAATTGCAAAAAAACAGTTGCAATTTCACATTTGTTGTGATATAATAGCTTTTGCGGTTTGAGTAAACCGCATATGCGCCGGTAGCTCAGCTGGATAGAGTGTTTGGCTACGAACCAAAAGGTCGGGGGTTCGAATCCCTTCCGGCGTGCCA
>JBJEQI010000326.1:0-4680 GCA_051881675.1 Acutalibacteraceae bacterium | reverse complement strand
CTATACCGCCGTTACGGTGACAAGCGATTCCTCGCACCTGTTTTACAGCATCGGCTTCGGCGTGACCTGCTTTGTGACGGCGGTCATCATATTCATCAGCTACTATATTTATATCATGTGCGTCACGCTTGATCTCAAGTTCCGCGCGCTGTGCAAAAACGCGGGCATTTTCGCCTTTCTCTGCTTGCCGCGAAATCTGCTGCTCACCCTGATCCTCGGTGCGTTCATTGCGCTGTTCGGTGTTTTCTTTGTCTATTCGATCATTTGGCAAAACGCCGTTATCTGGGGATTCTTTATCGTATTTTTCATCGCGCTGTTCTTCGGGTTTATTCTGTATACGATCGCGTATTTCACCTTTCCCGTTATCAAGCGGTATATTCTCGATCCGTATTACAAAGAGCATCCCGAGCTGACCGCTGAGGGCGAAGACATCCCGAAAGCCGCTTCGGCAATCGACTATACGGCGAAGGCGGTCGAGGAGAAGCCGCAGTCGGAGTATGTGTATCACAACGGTAGGCTGATCCACCGCTCGGCGCTCGAGGAGCAAAATGTTTTTGCCGATCGTCCCGAGTGGGATCATTACAAAGGGAATTCCGACGACGGAAAGCCGAAACAGGCGAGTGGGGCAAATCCGAAAGGGTCTAAACTGCGCAAAAAGCTTTGATGTTTAGGATCGCCGATCGTTTATAAGAGAGAAAAACACCGCGTGGGGGGTCCCATGCGGTGTTTTCGGTGTACAGTCAGAATTACGGCGATCAGCCTTTCTTATCTTTGCAATAGCGGACAATCCCCGCAATTCCCATGATGATAAAGATGACGGCTAAGATCAGCGCTCCGATCCACTTGACAGCGCTTTCAGCGGTATCACTCACGATCAAAGCAAAGGATACGACCGCCAAAATACCGATAATCAACTCAAAAACCGAAGCCGTCAGATGAAATTTCCCATATCTCATGATTTTTCCTCCGTTGACGACGTTTTTTTGCTTTTGTTGGCACGCTGATTCTTAATCAGCAATACGCTGATAACGAGCATGATCAGGAAGACGGCGACCGACGCGCACAGCTGCCCGATGGCGGCGGCGGGAATCGGCTGCAGCGGCCACGGCTCGATGCAAACCGCCAGCATCGCCCGAAATCCCCACACCAGGGTCAGAAAATGGTAGAAATACACGCTGTCGCTCGCCGATGATAACACCTTTTTGCCGAGCAGGAGAAGCAACACACTCAGCCCGAACAGCAAAAGGGAAAAGCAGTAGTTGATCCGGTCAATGGCGACGATCAGGTTCTCGTATTCCATGGGCAAATAGTCGTACCACTGAAACATATGCGGCACGAAGAAGTGCCACAAGCCGACCAGCGCGCTGACAGTTAATATAAAATAATACAGAATTCGGACGCACTTGTTCATGTTGCCGTCTCCCTCTGTTTTTATGTCTGTTGGGTATAAAAAGTGAATAGTGAATAGTTAAGAGTGAAAAAATAAAAATCGATAAGTGCTTTGCGGCACTTATCGATTTTTGGTGAGCTATCGGGGATTTGAACCCCGGACACCCTGATTAAAAGTCAGGTGCTCTGCCAACTGAGCTAATAACTCATAGCGACAAGAGATATTATATCAATTAACGAAGCGGTTGTCAAGTGTTTTTTTAAAATTTTTCGCAGCCGTTCAGTTTCGCAAAAAAATCCAGAATATCGAATTCGAGTGCGTCGGCGTCCTTCAGGATTCGCAGTGAATAGAGCGCCTCGGCGATCGTTTTATCAAACACGGCGGTGGGGCAGCCGCAGTCCAGCGAATAGCTGAGCGTTTGGCGAAGAAGCCCGTCGAGCAGGGCGCTCTCCTCGCAGACGGCGCTGATCAGCCGAACCTGCGGCGGGCAAAGCTCAAATTCGCAGCTGCCGCAGCGGCGCTCTCCGTCAAAAACACAAAAGCGCCGAATCGAATCGCCGGCCGACGATTTTTCGCTGTTATCCAATACAATTTTTATCATAATCCTAAACCCGCGCGGTGCGCGGACTCCTTTCAACGGTATTGATTTGATCGGGCATACGGGTATACTCGATTACCGCCGCTTTTTGCGGCTTTTCGGCGCATTTTCTGCGCTTTCGCGCTTGGCGTAGGAATAGAGGGAACGGATCTCCTGCTCGGTCAGATCGCGCCATTTGCCCTGCGCGAGCATACCGAGGCGCACCTCGCCGACGGCAATACGCTTGAGCCGAATCAGCTCCAGCCCGACCGCCTCGCACATACGGCGAATCTGGCGGTTCTTGCCCTCGTAAATGGTGATGATCATGACGATGCGTTCGGCTTCACTGACCGCCACGGTCACGTCGGCGGGGTGGGTTTTATACCCGTCGTCGAGGACGACGCCCTCGGTCAGCGCGACCAGCTGTTCGTCGGTCAGCGGCGGACGGACGGTCACGCGGTAGGTCTTCGGAACATGACAGCTCGGGTGCATCATCATATTGGCAAAGCCGCCGTCGTTGGTCATAAGGAGCAGGCCCTCAGAGTTTTTATCCAGCCTGCCGACGGGATAGACGCGCTCACCGACGTCCTCGGTCAGCATTTTTACGCACTTTCTGTCGCGCTCGTCGCTCATGGTGGTCACAAAACCGCGCGGCTTATGCAGCATGATATAGCGGCGCTCGATTCCTTTTGAGGTAACGGGGGTTCCGCCGACGGTCACTTTGTCCGAACGCGGTTGGATCTTATCGCCGATCGAGGCGATTCTGCCGTTCACGCGGACCTTTCCGCCGATGATCAGCTCCTCCGCTTTTCTGCGCGAACAAACGCCGCATTCGGAGAGAAATTTTTGAAGTCTTACAGGCTCGTTTGCCATGGATTATTTGTCCTTTCGGGGTGGTATCGGGGTATAAAATGTTTGCGGTTTAAGCGGTGGATGATCGGCTCAGGCGACCGAAATCAGAATCTTCAGCCAGCCGATGAGCTTATCTGCAAACGTCGGCTCCTGCGGCGATTGCACTTTTACTGCGCTGTCGGTGACAATATCGGAAACGGCAACCGTTTTAGAGCCGATAAAATAGCGCACTTCACCGATCTTTGCGGAGCACAGCACAGGCGCGTAAACAAAGCGGGGGAGGGAGATTTTATATTCGATATGCGCGTCTTCGCCGCTTTTCAGCATGACCCGAACAGGCCGCTCCGACACCGCGAGCGAACGCTCATTGCCCGCAATCACGGGAATACGGGGAAGCTTTGCGCTGCTGTTCAGCGTGTATTCCTTATACAGCGAAAAGCCGTAGTCATACAACGCTTTGTGGTCATTCCAATCGTCAGGCGCGTTCAGCGTGACCGCGATCAGGCGCTTGCCGTTCCTTTGGCAGGAGGAAACAAGGCACCGCCCCGATTTCTTGGTGAAGCCCGTTTTGACGCCCTCGGCGCCGCTTAGCGTGCGCAAAAGGCGGTTGTGATTGGAATAGGTGCGCACCGTGTCGCCGCCGTTGTAGACCGAGCGGTAGCTTTTGGTGCCGACAGCTTTTCGAAAATCGGGATTTTTCATCGCCTCGATGCAGAGCAGACCCATATCGTAAGCGGTGGTATAGTGCTGCTTGTCATCCAGCCCGCTCGGCGTGACGAAATGGGTATCTTTCATGCCGATCTCGGCGGCGCGCCGATTCATCAATACGGCAAATTCGCGGATTCCGCCGCCCAACTCAAAAGCGATCGCGTTCGCCGCGTCGTTGCCCGACTCAAGTATCAGCCCGTAGAGCAGATTCTCGCGCGTAATGACATCTCCGCCGCGCAGTCCGACCGACGTTCCTTCCACGCAGACGGCGGTTTTATTCACCGTCACTCGGCGATTGAGCCCGCCGCTTTCGCAGAGCAGCAGCGCCGTCATGATCTTGGTGGTGCTTGCCATGGAATGACTACGGCGCGAATTTGACCCGCAGATCACCTCGGCGGTATCAAAATCCATGAGGACATAGCACTCCGCAGAATAGGCGTATCCCCGCAGCCACGGCGGGCACAGTATCAGCGCCAGACAAAAGACCAGCGCGGTCAGCTTTTTCTTCAAAACGATCACCTGCCATATAAAAACATATGCGCAGGCGGCTCGCATCTTGACTAAAGCGCGGAATTATTCGCCGTCTGATGAGTCTGCCGCGTCGGCGGGGGCGACATCCTCCGCTTTGTTCTTTTTGGCCTTGTCGACGGCACTGATAATGCGGTCGAACATATCGGGAATCAGCTCAACGGCCTTATCCACGCTGGTGGGATGATTGTCGACACTCATGATCTTGACATTGCCGTTTTGCACGACTAAAAACGCCACGGGCGTGACAGTCACTCCCGCGCCTCCGCCGCCGCCGAATACCTCCTTAGATGTCTTGGCGCTCGGGATGTCCGACCCGCCCGAAGCAAAGCCGTAGGAGATCTTGGAAACGGGGATCACGCGGATGCCTTCGCCGAGATCGACGGGGTCGCCGATGATGGTATCGACGCTTGCCATGGATCGGATCTGATCGACAGTATCACCCATAATGTTTTTGATGGTATCGCTCATTTTACTCATTCCTTTCGGGATTGTTTGTGGATGGGATGTTTGTTTTAAGCTTGAGTGTGACAAGGTGTTTGATAAATTTCAGCGCCAGTGATAAAAGAAATATCACGCGCACTTTTACCGTAATGTCGGCGGTGATCTCCGCTTTCGGCTTCTG
>JBJEQI010000325.1:0-4683 GCA_051881675.1 Acutalibacteraceae bacterium | reverse complement strand
GGAATTGTCGAAACGATCGCTCACTACACTGCCGCCAAGCATTTCAACAGCCATGTCGATTTCATTCTTGACATCGGCGGGCAGGACATCAAATGCTTCAAAATCCGCAACCGCTCAATCGACAGCATCATGCTCAACGAGGCGTGTTCCTCGGGGTGCGGCTCGTTCATCGAAACCTTTGCCAAATCCATGGGTTACCGCATCGACGAGTTTTCAAAGCTCGGTCTTTTCGCCAAATCGCCCGTCGATCTCGGAACGCGGTGCACCGTGTTTATGAATTCATCGGTCAAACAGGCGCAAAAAGACGGCGCCACTGTGGAAGATATCTCGGCGGGGCTGTCGATGTCGGTCGTCAAAAACGCGATCTATAAAGTCATTCGCGCTTCTTCTCCCGACGAGCTGGGGCAGAACATTGTCGTTCAGGGCGGCACGTTTTTGAACGACGCGGTGCTGCGCTGCTTTGAGCGAGAGATCGGGCGCGAGGTCATCCGCCCGACCGTCGCGGGGCTGATGGGCGCCTACGGCGCGGCGCTCTATTCCAAAAGCGTCGCCAATGGCAAATCGGCGATCATCTCGCCCGAGGAGCTGCAAAATTTTACTCATAAATCCAAAGCCGCGGTCTGCGGCGGCTGCACCAACAACTGCCGCCTGACGGTCAATATTTTCTCAAACGGCGAAAAATTCATCTCGGGCAATCAGTGCGAAAAGGGTCTTGGAGGCGCTGCGAAGACCGGCAATCTGCCGAATATGTACGAGATCAAGCGCGGCCTTTTGGCGGAAAAGTTTGAAACGCAGGTTCCAAACAGCCGCGGGGTGATCGGCCTGCCGCTCTCGCTGGGTATGTATGAGTTGTACCCGTTGTGGCACGGCATCTTCACCGCCCTCGGCTTCTCGGTCAAATGCTCGGGCTTCTCCGACCGCGCGCTCTATTCGCTCGGTCAGTTCTCGATTCCGTCCGATACCGCCTGCTACCCCGCTAAGATCATGCACGGCCACATTGAAAAGCTGGTGGCGGAGGGCGTGGACGCAGTGTTTTACCCCTGTCTTTCCTATAATATTGACGAAAAGCGCAGCGCCAATCACTATAACTGCCCTGTGGTGGCGTATTATTCCGAGCTGCTGAACGGCAATACCGAAAGCCTGAAAAAGACGAAATTTATCTATCCTTATCTCAATGTAAACAATCCGCGCCAGCTGGCTAAGGAGCTGTACGGCTATCTTGGCGAATATTTCGACGGAATCACCCTTCCCGAGATTCGGCGCGCCGTAAAATGCGGATTTGCCGCCCTGAAAGAGCATTCCGACAGGGTGTTCCATGAGGGGCAGAAAGCGATCGCCTATGCCAAGGAGCAGGGCAAACGCATTATGATACTGGCGGGCAGACCGTATCATATCGACCCCGAGATCTGCCACGGCATCGACAAGCTCGCCGCTTCGCTCGGATTTGTGGTGGTCAGCGAGGACTGCGTCGCTCCGCTGGCGAAAATGCCGAAAGTAAACGTCCTGAATCAGTGGACCTATCACGCGCGGCTGTATGCCGCGGCGCAGTATACCGCCGAGCATGACGATACCGAGCTGGTTCAGCTCGTGTCGTTCGGCTGCGGCGTCGACGCGATCACCACCGACGAGGTCCGAGCGATTCTCGAGCGGAACAACAAGCTGTATACGCAGATCAAGATCGACGAAATAACCAATCTCGGCGCGGTAAAAATTCGACTGCGCAGCCTGATCGGCGCGCTGAACGAACGCGAAAACGGCAAACAGCCGACGGAGAGGTGACTATATCATGTCAAAGAAAAACACAAAAACCATCGGCGGCGATGAGGTTCTTCTCTTCACAAAAGAGATGAAAAAAACGCACAAAATACTTGTCCCCACCATGCTCCCGATGCATTTCAGAATGATCGTCAAGATTCTCGGCACTTACGGGTATGATATGGACATTCTCGACGAATACGGCAAGCATATCTCCGAATGCGGGCTGAAATACGTCCATAACGATACCTGCTATCCCGCGATACTCGTTATCGGTCAGTTTATCAACGCGCTCAAAAGCGGCAAATACGACCCCGACAAAACGGCGCTGATGCTCATGCAGACCGGAGGCGGGTGCCGCGCGTCGAACTACATATCTCTGCTGCGAAAGGCGCTGAAAAAGGCGGGTTATCCGAATGTTCCCGTGGTCTCATTCACGCTCGCGGGCGTTGAGAGCCACCCCGGGTTCAAGCTCACGATTCCGATTCTGCATCGGCTGATGTATGCGGTGTTTTACGGCGATCTGCTGATGCTGCTGCGCAATCAATGCACTCCCTATGAGTTGGAAAAAGGCTCCGCCGAGCGGCTTGCCGAGCAATGGACCGACAGGCTGGTTGATGAGATGAACGACCGCGGCGCGCTGAATTATCAGCACATCAAGCAAAACTACGCCGCCATTGTGAAAGATTTTGCCAAGTTGCCGCGGCTTTCGGTCAAAAAGGTCAAGGTCGGCGTTGTCGGCGAGATCTTCGTGAAATACTCTCCGCTCGGGAATAACAACCTCGAAAGCTTTCTCATGAACGAGGGCGCTGAGGTGGTCGTGCCGGGGCTGATGGACTTTTGCCTTTACTGCTTAGTCAACGGCATCTACGACAAGGAGCTGTATGGCACGGGAACTCTCCGCGCAGCCGGCTCGCGGGTGCTGTATAAAATGCTGCTGAAAAAACAGCAGGATATCATTGACGTCATCACCGAAAACAGCGATTTTGCTCCCCCGACGCTCTTCTCGGTGACCACCGAGCTGACGGAGGGCTATATCCATCACGGCACCAAAATGGGCGAGGGCTGGCTGCTGTGCGCCGAAATGCTCGAGCTGATTCACATGGGTGTGAATAATATCGTCTGCACTCAGCCGTTCGGCTGCCTGCCGAATCATATTGCCGGCAAGGGCATGATGAAGCCGATCAAGGAGCGCCACGAGGGGGTCAATATCGTCGCGATCGACTATGATCCCGGCGCGACGCAGATCAATCAGGAAAACCGGCTCAAGCTGATGCTCTCGAATGCGAAAATGAATCTCGAAAACGTCGAATCCGACGCCGATTCATCAAAAAAAGAGGACTCTTCGCCGAAAAGAGAGGAAGCATTTTTCGATTAATTCACAGTCCATTCACGAATGGGAGTTAATTATGTTGTATAATACAGTTATACACCAATTATACGAAACATACCGAAAGAAGGCTGATAAGCATGAGTACCACCATAGGTTCCGAGAGAGATTATTCCGAAATTACTCCGCGAATCCGCAAATACGCCGATCTGTGCGTTTCTGACAGCAGAATCGACCCGCAGTTATATATTGATCATAAGGTAAACCGCGGTCTGCGCGACCTCAACGGAAAGGGCGTGCTTACCGGTCTGACCGAGATCTCGGAGATCAAGTCAAAAGAAATCGTCGACGGCGAGGAGGTTCCCTGTGTCGGCAAGCTGTATTACCGCGGCTATGACGTGGAGCAGCTGGTGGCGGGATTTATTAAGGACAACCGCTTCGGCTTTGAAGAGATCACCTATCTTCTGCTGTTCGGCGAGCTGCCGAACAAGGAGGAGTTGGCAGAGTTCAAGCAGACCCTTGCCGATTACCGTTCGCTGCCCGATTCGTTCGTGCGCGACATTATCATGAAAGCGCCGTCAACCGACATGATGAACTCGCTCGCCCGCAGTGTGCTGACGCTTTATTCCTATGACAACAACCCCAACGATATCAGTATTCCGAACGTCCTGCGGCAGTGTCTTCAGCTGATTGCGACTTTCCCGCTGCTGTCGGTCTACGGCTATCATTCCTATAACTATTATCTGAAGGGCAATTCCAGCTTCTTCATCCACGAGCCGGACCCGACACTCTCGACCGCCGAGAACATTTTGCATATGCTCCGCATCGACTCGAAATATACCGCGCTTGAGGCGAAAATTCTCGATCTTGCGCTGGTTCTGCACGCCGAGCACGGCGGCGGTAACAACTCCACCTTCACCACCCATGTCGTTTCCTCGTCGGGAACCGACACCTATTCCGCGATCGCGGCGGCGCTCGGCTCGCTGAAAGGCCCGAAGCACGGCGGCGCCAACATCAAGGTCAGCGCGATGTTCAACGACATCAAGCAGAACGTCAAGGACTGGGAGGATGAGGATGAAGTTGCCGATTACCTCGCAAAAATTCTGCATAAGCAGGCGTTTGACAAGGCGGGGCTGATCTACGGCATCGGTCACGCGGTCTATTCAATATCCGACCCGCGTGCGACTGTTTTCCGCGCGTTCGTCAAGAGCCTGTCTGAGGAAAAGGGACTGATGAAAGAATACAAGCTCTATTCGCTGGTCGAGTCGCTCGCGCCGAAGATCATCGCCGAGGAACGCAAAATGTATAAGGGCGTCAGCGCCAATGTCGACTTTTACAGCGGCTTTGTGTATGATATGCTGGGGCTTCCGCCCGAGCTGTTTACGCCGCTGTTCGCCATGGCGCGCATTGCCGGCTGGAGCGCGCACCGCATGGAGGAGCTGATCAACGGCAGCAAAATCATCCGCCCCGAGTATAAGTCCGTTCAGCCGCGGCGCGATTACGTCGCGATCAGCGATCGATAACGCTCAATTTCTTACATTTTTCATCAAGCTATATGCAAAAAAGCTCTTCGGAACCGAGATTCCGAAGAGCTTTTA
>JBJEQI010000324.1:0-4694 GCA_051881675.1 Acutalibacteraceae bacterium | reverse complement strand
TTTCTTCGCGCTTTTTCGGCGCACAGGCACTTCCCGATCGGCGATAGATGATGAATCGGCATTGAGCGAAGCGAAAGGAACTGAAATGAATAAAAAGCTGCATATCTTTTTCGATCTCGACGGCACCCTTGCCAACACCGAAAGGCCGCTGCTTCATTGCATCGGCAGTGCTTTGGCGGCGTGTTCTCTGCCCGAACTGCCGTATGAAACCAAGCTGAAATTCATCGGCCCGCCGCTGATGGATTCTATCCGCCTGTATTGCGGGGCGGATGAGCAGACGGCGCGTGAGGCCTATCGGGTTTTTCGCAGCCTTTACGACAGCGAGGGCGTTTATATGTCGGAAAAATACAGCGGCGTGGAGGAAATGATCAAAGCGCTGTATGACAGCGGCGTCAAGCTCTACACCGCGACCTCGAAGCCCGAAAAGTTCGCGAGAATTATTCTCAAGGGGTTTGGGCTGGATAAGTATTTTACCTATATCGCGGGCGCGTCGCTCGATGAGAGCCGTGTGACCAAGGAGCAGGTCATCCGCTATGCGTTGCAGACAAACGGGATTTCTGCGGTCGATCGCTGCGTGCTGGTCGGCGACCGCTGTTTCGACGCCGAGGGAGCCGCCGCCGTCGGGATGGATTGCATCGGCGTGCTGTGGGGCTTCGGCAGCCGCGAAGAGCTGGAAGCTGCGGGCTGCGTCGCTGTCTGCGATACGCCGCAGGATGTGTCGGCGCTGTTATGCCCGCTGATCGATCGGTGAATTTTGATTTTTTGCGGCTCGCACCCGCCGAAATGAGCGTTTGCGGTTGAAATTGCCGCGCAGATTTGCTATTATATAATCAGTTAAACAGCCAACACAGTGCGGGCGCGCCCCGCGCTTTTGCAGGAAGCCTTTGAAAGGATGGATACCCTTATGAAAAAAATCTACGGTGCGGGCGCTCTTTCGGTCATGCCGTGCCAGCGGAGCTTCATTTTTACGGCGCAATCCCCCGATCAGCCGGGCGATGTGGCTGAGGGCAGGGCGGTTGTTTCGTTCAAACAGTATTCGTTTGACGACGGTCAGGTTTCGCTGGTGACCAAAAATGTGTTTTTGATGAATAAATTCGGGGTCGATTTTGAGTATTACGCCAAAACTCTCTCCGATTATATCAACTGCAAGGCGGTTTCGGTCGTCGGCGGTCTGATGATCGTGAATTTTGACGGCAGTGCGTCGGTGTTCGACCGTTCTCATGCGCAAAAGTGGGCGGGAAGCCTGAAATATAAAGGTTTTACGCCGGCGGATGTGGTGTCGCAGGGGGATTTTATTTGGTGCTCCTATCCCGAAAGCAATGCCGTGATTAAGTATAATGTCCATTCGATGCAGCAGACCTTTCGCGTCGGCGGCGGTTCGTCGGGCGGGATTATCGAGCCTTGCGGACTGTGGATGGCGGATAACGAGCTGATCATCACCTCGCTGGGATCGGGAGCAATCTCGGCACTGGATTTGGAAAATTTTTGTATCGAGCAGCGCTGGGACGCGGGCGAGCCTGTTTTGCAGTACTGCAAAATTGATTCCAACGAGATCATTTTGACAAGATCGGGAATTTACCGACTGTAAATGTAGAAAAAGGAGAGCGGCGCATGAATATATGGCATGATATTTCCAAAGAACGGATCACTCCCGAGAAGTTTTCGGCGGTGATCGAAATTCCCTCGGGCGGGAAGAATAAATATGAGCTGGATAAGGAAACGGGTCTGCTCAGGCTGGACCGCGTGCTGTATACCTCGACCCACTATCCCGCCAATTACGGATTTATTCCCCGTACATACGCGGACGACGGCGACCCGCTCGACGTGTTGGTGCTGTGTCAGGAGGAGATCGTTCCGCTGACGATCGTCGACTGCAAGCCGATCGGCGTTTTGGTCATGAAAGACGGCGCGGCAAACGATGAAAAGATCATCGCGGTGCCGGTGAAGGACCCGTCGTATAACTGCTACGATAGCGTGTATCAGCTGCCGAAGCATATTTTCGACGAGGTGTCGAATTTCTTTGAGGTGTATAAAACGCTGGAGCGGGTTCATACCGAGGTGAAATATGTGCGCGGCGAAAAGGAAGCGCTCGAGGTTATAAAGTCCTGCATTGAGAATTACGAGCGCGAGTTCGGCGGCCGGCAGTAATTGTAGGAAAATAACAAAAAGGAGGCAGATTTTATCTGCCTCCTTTTTGCTTTATATATCGATTGTTTGGTAGGTGACCGCGCCTATTCAAAATCGTAAAGGGCGAGCTTTAAGGCGTAATCGGGCAAGACGATCTCAACAGGATTGGAGCTTTCATCCAAAGTGACGGTATATTCGATGCCGTCGACAGTCCCCGCCAGATGCCGCCCCTGCTTATCCGAGCGGGATTCGGGCGAGGCGCCCTCTCTGCCGACGCGGGCGATGATCTTCGCGACCAGCCTTGCAAAAGCCGACTCGGGATATTTGCTTTCATCAAAATCAATTTCCATATCGCCGAGCCGAAGCCGCATTTGTTCGGACTGCAGCCCCGATTCGATTTCGATCCCGCTCAGCGTTTCGGGCGATGTGAAGCTGAAAGAAACTGCGTCCTCGTCGGAGGTCATCGCGCCTTTTAGCTCGGTTTGCTTGTATTCGCCCTCGAATTTACAGCGAAAAATACTGTTCACCTCGGCGGCGGTTTTGGCGTCTTTGCAGCCGCAAAGCCCGATTGCTGTGAGGGCAATCATCGCGCACGCCGCCGCAGCGGATACAAAACGGTTGATCAATCGCAAGCTGTCATTTCCCCTTTGATGCGTTTTCAAAGCGCTTCCACACATCGGCAAGGCAGGAGATCATGGTGGTCGGCGAGGTGTATGCCATGGAATACCGCTCGGCTGAGAGATCTCCGCTGAGCGCATGGATATGCACCGCCGCAGTTGCCGCCTGCACGGCGCTCATTCCCTGCGCCGCCAGAGCCGCCGTGATTCCGCTGAGCATATCGCCGCTGCCCGCGCACGCCATTCCCGCGTTCCCGCAGCGGTTGACAGCGGCGGAATCGTTTTGCATGACGATGGTATGATGCCCTTTGAGCACCAGCGTGACGGGGTGGCGGGACACAAATTCACGCGCAATGCCGAGGCGCTCGCTCTCTGTTTGACCGACCGATCTGCCGCAAAGCCGCGCCATTTCACCGGGGTGGGGCGTGAGAATGATCGGGCAGATAGCGCTTTGTAACAAGTCTATGCAGTCGCACAGGCAGTTTATGCCGTCGGCGTCGATAATAAGCGGCACACGGCAGTTTTCTAAAACAAAATACAGCAAGCGGCGGGTATAGTCACTTTGCCCCATGCCGCACCCGATCAAAACGCTGTCCGCCTTTTTCAGCGAGGCTGAAAGCCGAATCATGTCCTCCTCGGCGAGATCATCATGAAGCGGGGTAAATACGGCTTCGGGAACCGCGGGGGCGATGATCGGATAAACGCTTTTCGGGCAGACAATATCGGCAATGCCGACTCCCGAATGAACGGCGGCGCGCCCCGCAATGATCGCCGCGCCCGCCATGGAGTAGGAGCCGCAGATCAGCATAGCTCGCCCGAAGGTGCCCTTATGGCTGTCGGGCGCGCGGACAGGCAGCGAATCCAGAACGCTTGCGGTGGTAATATCGGTTATTTTGTCAGACATAGCTTTGCAGCCTCCGTTCGGCATCAGCCGCATGGTTAAAGTTTGATTTCGGTGTTCATACGGCGAAAATGCGCGCATATATATACTATGAGCATGGATTTAAGTGTATCGGCAAGGGAGGGTATGCGGATGAATCTTCGCCGAAGACTGAAAAAGAATCAGACTCGCCGCCGCGATGACGGCGCAGGCAGCCGCTCGCAGGTCGGCGCGAATCAGGATGGTAAACCGCCCGTTTTCAAAGCGGTGACAAGGGTTATCGCCGTCAATCTGGCGCTGATCTTGGCGGTGTCGCTTTTTTCCGCACGGCAGTATATTGCCGCTCCTTTGGCGTATGTATCCAACCGATTCGGCGCCGTCGCCGCCGCCGCGGTGCTGCCCGACGGTGCGCTTCCTATAGGTGAGAATTCCGCCGCTGAATCGGCGGAGCGCTCAGAGATCTGCCAACCTGAGCCGTCGGGGGCAAATTCCTCTGCGGGCGCTGAAAACGGCAAAAATGCCGCCGATGAAAAGACACGCCCGACCGCCGCGAAAATTACCCAAAAGCCCCAGCCGACAACGCTCGCCATGCCGGTGGCGGGAGAAATAAAGGGCAAAATCTCCACCGAAACGATCGGGTACAGCGGTGCGTCGGCGGCGATCGATCATCTTCATGTGGCAAATCATACGGGATTGAAAATTGATCTGAAAAAGCAGCTTGCGATTGCGCCCGCTATTAAGATCAGCAAAACAAACGGACCGAAGGTGCTGATCATCCACACCCATGCGACCGAGAGCTATTACGATAAGCCTGCCGCCGCCTATTCCGAAAAATGGGCGGTGAAATCCCGCGATAACAACAAAAACATGATTCGTGTGGGCAATGAATTTGCCGACGAGCTGAATCGGGCGGGGATTGCGACCCTCCACGACACCACCCAGTATGACCGAGACGAATACAGCGGGTCATATGAGCGCGCGCGGGTCAAGACGCAGGAATATCTGAAGAAATACCCCTCGATCGCCGTGGTGATCGACCTGCACCGCGATTCCATTACCTATGACAGCGG
>JBJEQI010000323.1:0-4705 GCA_051881675.1 Acutalibacteraceae bacterium | reverse complement strand
AATCGTTAAGCGTCTTTTGTTCCAGGAAACCGTTATCGACGACAGCGACGACGTCAAATCGCTCAACGAAACCGATTTTTATAAGAAGCAAAAGCGCGTTGCCCTGCGCAACTGCGGCGTGATTAACCCCGAAAACATCGAGGAGTATATCGCCAGAGAGGGCTATAAGGCGCTCAACAAGGTTCTCACCGAAATGAAGCCCGCCGACGTTATCCAGACCATTCTCGATTCGGGTCTGCGCGGCAGAGGCGGCGGCGGATTCCCCACCGGTCTGAAATGGAAGCTTGCTGCAGGCAATCAGGCAGATCAGAAATATGTTTGCTGCAACGCGGACGAGGGCGACCCCGGCGCGTTTATGGACCGCTCGGTTCTTGAGGGCGATCCGCATGTTGTATTGGAAGCTATGTCGATCGCCGGCTACGCAATCGGCGCAACGCAGGGCTACATATATGTCCGCGCGGAGTATCCGATCGCCGTTCACCGTCTGGAGATCGCGATCAAGCAGGCCCGTGAATACGGTATGCTCGGCAAGGATATCTTCGGAACGGGATTCGACTTTGACATCGAGCTTCGTCTTGGCGCAGGCGCGTTTGTCTGCGGTGAGGAAACCGCTTTGATGACCTCGATCGAGGGCAACCGCGGCGAGCCGCGTCCCCGTCCTCCCTATCCCGCAGTCAAAGGTCTGTTCAAGAAGCCAACCATCCTCAACAACGTTGAAACCTATGCCAACATCCCGCAGATCATTCTCAAGGGCGCCGATTGGTTCGCTTCCATGGGAACCGAAAAGTCCAAGGGAACCAAGGTCTTCGCGCTCGGCGGAAAGATCAAGCACACCGGTCTTGTTGAGATCCCGATGGGTACTACCCTGCGCGAGGTTATCGAAGAGATCGGCGGCGGCATCCCGAACGGCAAAAAGTTCAAAGCCGCGCAGACAGGCGGCCCTTCGGGCGGATGCATCCCCGCGGAGCATTTCGACATTCCGATCGATTATGACAATCTTATCTCCATCGGTTCGATGATGGGCTCGGGCGGTCTGATCGTCATGGACGAAGATACCTGCATGGTCGACATCGCTAAATTCTTCCTGGAGTTTACGGTTGACGAGTCCTGCGGTAAATGTACTCCCTGCCGCGTGGGCACCAAGCGCCTGCTTGAGATTCTCACCAAGATCACCAACGGTCAGGGAACTCTCGAGGATATCGACAAGCTCGAAACTCTCTGCCACTACATCAAAGAGAACTCGCTGTGCGGTCTCGGTCAGACGGCGCCCAACCCCGTTCTCTCGACCCTGCGCTATTTCAGAGATGAATATATCGCTCACGTTACCGAAAAGAGATGTCCGGCGGGCGTCTGCAAAAAGCTGCTTTCCTACTCGATTGACGCGGATAAGTGCAAGGGCTGTACCGCCTGCGCGCGTCAGTGCCCTGTCGGTGCTATCAGCGGCTCTGTCAAGACACCTCACGTGATCGACCAGTCGAAATGTATCAAGTGCGGCGCTTGCATGGCGAAGTGCAAGTTCGGCGCTATTTCAAGAAATTAAGGAAGGAGTTGACCTCGATGGAAATGATCAATCTTACAATCAACGGCATGGAAACCTCTGTGCCGGCAGGCTCAACGGTTCTTGAGGCAGCTCGTACAGTCGGTATCGAAATACCCACTCTTTGCTATATGAAAGAGATCAACGAGATCGGCGCGTGCAGAATCTGCATGGTAGAGGTTTCGGAGAATGCAAGACCTTATCGCATGGTCACCGCCTGCGTTTACCCCGTCAGCGAGGGTATGCAGGTCAGAACCAACTCTCTGCGTGTTCAGAATTCGCGCAAAACCACTCTCAAAATGATCCTTTCAACTCACAACCGCAAGTGCCTTTCCTGCGTTCGTTCGGGCAACTGCGAACTGCAAACTCTCTGCGCAGAATACGGCATCGACGACGCGTCGGAATTTGACGGCGATATCCCCGAGTCGAAGCTCGACACCTCCGCTCCTCACATGGTCAGAGATAATTCCAAATGTATCCTCTGCCGCCGCTGCGTTGCGGTCTGCAAGGAGCAGCAGGTTGCCGTTATCGGCGCCAATGATCGCGGCTTTGATACGCACATCAGCTGCATTTGGGATAAGGACCTCGGCGAGGTAGACTGCATCTCCTGCGGCCAGTGCATCGTCAACTGCCCCGTCGGCGCTCTTTATGAGAAAGACGACACCGATAAGGTTTACGAGGCTCTCAGCGACGAGTCGAAGCACGTCATCGTGCAGACTGCTCCCGCCGTCCGCGCCGCTATCGGCGAGGAATTCGGTCTGCCGATCGGCACCAACTGCGAGGGCAAAATGGTCGCGGCTCTGCGCCGTCTCGGTTTTGCCAAGGTGTTCGACACCGATACCGCGGCGGACTTCACCATTATGGAAGAAGCCAACGAGCTGATCGAGCGCATCAACAACGGCGGAAAGCTCCCGCTGATCACCTCCTGCTCGCCCGGATGGATTAAATACTGCGAGTATCACTATCCCGATATGCTTGAAAATGTTTCGAGCTGCAAGTCGCCGCAGCAGATGTTCGGCTCTCTGGCAAAGACATGGTATGCCGAAAAGAACGGCATTGATCCCAAGGATATCGTCGTTGTTTCGGTTATGCCCTGCACCGCCAAAAAGTTCGAAATCGGCAGAGAGGATCAGTCTGCTTCGGGTTATCCGGATGTGGATATTTCTATCACCACCCGCGAGCTTGCGAGAATGATCAAGCGCGCCAATCTTCAGTTCACATCGCTCCCCGATGAGGACTTTGACAATCCGCTCGGCGAATCCACCGGCGCGGCGGTCATCTTCGGCGTAACCGGCGGCGTTATGGAAGCGGCGCTTCGCACCGCTGTTGAGACGATCACGGGCGAAACCCTTGAGAATGTTGATTTCGAGGCGGTTCGCGGCAACGATCAGGTCAAAATAGCGGAAATGAAGGTCGGCGGGCTCGACGTCAAGGTCGGCGTTGCCAGCGGCATGACAGGCGCAAAAGAGCTGCTTGAGCGCGTTCGTGCAGGCGAGAAGTTCACCTTCATCGAAATCATGGGATGCCCCGGCGGATGCATCAACGGCGGCGGTCAGCCGATTCAGCCGACAAGCGTTCGTCAGACAGTCGACATCAAGACGCTCCGTGCCTCTGCGCTTTACAGCGAAGACGCCGCAAAGGCGATCAGAAAGTCGCATGAGAATCCCGTTGTCAAAGAGGTTTATGCAAACTATCTCGGCAAGCCCGGTTCACACAAGGCTCACGAGGTCCTGCATACCAGCTATGTTGACCGTTCCAATCAGGTAACGATGTAATCGGTTTTACTAAAAGTCGTACCGGCTGTGTTTCACAGCCGGTACTTTTTTCTGCTCTGAACGCTGTATCCAAAAGCCAAGCCGCAAATCAACAAAACGGCAGTTTGCATATCGGCATATCGGCTGTTTTTGTTGCCATTTTCGCGGCGTTGGTGTATAATGAATATAACAACACTCCCCGAGGAGGCAGAGGATGAAGCTCTTATTCAAACAACGGTTTTTTCGTGGCTCGACAGCTACGACATATACGATGAATGCGGGAACACCGTGTTCACGGTGGAGGGAAAGCTCAGCTGGGGGCACAAGCTCCACATCCTGAATGCAGGCGGCGAGCACATCGCCACCGTCAAGGAAGAGGTGCTGACCTTTCTGCCGAAGTTTGAGCTGTATATTAACGGCGCGCCGATCGGCCGAATCACCAAGGAATTCACCTTTTTCAAGCCGACGTTTCACATCGATTATAACGGCTGGCAGGTGGAGGGGAATTTTTGGGAATGGGACTACACCATTACCGATTCTTCGGGGAACGCTGTGGCTTTTGTCAGCAAGCAACTGTTTAATTGGACCGATACCTATGTGATCGACGTGGTCAACCCCGCCGACGCGCTGTGCGCGCTGATGACCGTTCTCGCCATTGACGCAGAGAAATGCTCCAGAGGCGATTAAAACGAGCCGTCGGATGAGTGCATGGCAACCGAAAAAAGTGCGAGATGGCCGCGATTCAATCCTATTAAACCTTAAATTCACACGCAAACAAGCCGCCCGCAAAATCTGCGGGCAGCTTGTTAGTTCTTTTACACATATGATCGCTTTATTCTCGCGGGCTATGCCAGCTCTGCCAGATCGAGAATCAGCCGCTCGGTCTTTTCCCAGCCAAGGCAGGGGTCGGTGATCGACTTGCCGTAAACACCGCCGCCGACAGGCTGATTGCCGTCCTCGATATAGCTCTCCACCATCAGCCCCTTGACCATGCCTCGGATATGATCGCTGTGCCTGCACGAGTGCATGACCTCTTTGCATATGCGAATCTGCTCGATAAAATTCTTGCCCGAGTTGGAATGATTCGCATCGATAATGACCGCGGGATTCCGGAGATTTCTCTCGGAATACATCTCATACAGCCGATTCAGATCCTCATAATGATAGTTCGGGATGCTCTGACCGTGCTTATTGACCGAGCCGCGAAGAATCGCGTGAGCCAGCGGGTTGCCTGATGTTTTGATCTCGTTGGCGCGGTAGATAAAGGTATGGCCGTGCTGCGCCGCGTGAATGGAATTCAGCATAACGCCGAAGTCGCCCGAAGTCGGGTTCTTCATTCCCACGGGGGAATCAATCCCCGACGAGACCAATCGGTGCCGTTGATTCCCCCCCGAGCGCGCGCCCATCGCCACAT
>JBJEQI010000322.1:0-4759 GCA_051881675.1 Acutalibacteraceae bacterium | reverse complement strand
CACCGCATCCGAGTGATAAAACTCGGCGGACAGCTGAATAAACAGTTCTCTGTCGCCCTCAGTTATCCTTCTGATCATCCTCATTGTCCCCGTCGTCTATAAATTTGCTGATGCTCTCCATGACTGCTCGTTCAGCCGATGAAACATCTTCATCCTCATCATCGGCGTCTGCACCGATAATTTCCTGAATCTGATCGGCATATTGTGTCGCTATATAGTGAATTTTACTCTCATTCGAGCTGTATTCATTGTCGTCGACAGCGTCGTCCGAATCACTCTCCGACTCTTCTGCGGGAAGTTCATTCTCGTCGGCAGCATCGGCATCATCCGCACTGTCAGCGGTGTCTGCGACCGATTCGCTCTCATCGGATATATCCGAATCGCCCTCGTCATCCGCAATATCGGCATCCGACGGTTCCTCATCAACGGTTGAATCGGATTCACTGCTGTCCTCACTAATTTCAGGCGCATTTTCATCAACGACATCCGTTTCCGCATCGGCGGATTCCTCCGCCACAGGCTCGGTCGGCTCGGAAACAGCAGGCTCCGCCGCCTTCTCGATGTCGTTTGCCGATTCATCTGCCACAGCCGCATTATCCGAAGCAGCCTCACCGCTGTCGGAATCGGAGCCATGCTCCGCAGTATCCTCCGCTGCATTCTCTGCCGCGGAATCCTGCTCCGCTGCTTCTTTTTCATCCGCCACAGGCGCCTCATCCGCGCGCACGGCATGGGCAGCGGGATGACGCTGAGCCGCCGCCTTAGGTTTCGGCTGTTTCTCGGGCATGATCGCCTTGATCAGCCAGGTGATCAGCTTAACGATCTCGGTCAGCACAAGCGGAACGATCGACAGCAATCCGATCTCCAAAAACTCCGTCGCATTCAACGCGGCAAGCCCGAACGCCGAGCGAAGCGGCGGAATCAGCTGAACGCAAAGCACCAGTGCGAGCGAGCCGCAAAAAGCCAGCCACATCTGCGGATTGCGGAAAACGCCTGCCTTGAAAATCGACTTATCGGAGCGGCAGTTAAACGCGTGCACAAGCTGCGAAATGCTGAGCGTGGCAAACGCCATGGACTGCGCATAAATAACCTGACCGCCGCTTTCTTTCAAGCCGATGAAATAGGCAGCAAGCGTCAGCACGCCGAACATGATACCCTGCCAGAGCGAATTGATGCCCAGCCCTCTCGCGAAGACGCTTTCGTTTTTGTCACGCGGAGAATTTTTCATAATATCCCGATCGATCGGTTCCACACCCAGCGCCAGCGCGGGGAACGAATCGGTGACCAAATTGAGCCACAGCAGCAAAATCGGGGTCAACGGGGCCGACTTGAAGAACAGCAGCCCGAAGAACACCGCGATGATCTCGCCGAGATTGCAGGAAAGCAGGAAATGAACCGCCTTGCGGATATTTTCAAAAATACCTCTTCCCTGCTTCACAGCGGTCACGATAGTCGCAAAATTATCGTCGGTCAGCGTCATGGCGGCGGCGCCCTTGGCAACATCGGTGCCCGTCACGCCCATAGCGCAGCCAATATCCGCCGCTTTGAGCGCGGGCGCATCGTTGACGCCGTCGCCCGTCATAGCGACAATCTCGCCCTTAGCCTGCCACGCCTGAACGATGCGGATTTTATTCTCAGGCGACACGCGCGCATAAACACAAATATGCTCAAGCTTTTCGCTCAGCTCATCGTCGCTCATGGCGTCCAACTCCACGCCCGTCAGCGCGATGTCGTCCTCTTTCATAATACCAAGCTGGCGCGCGATCGCCGCGGCGGTAACCACATGATCTCCCGTGATCATGATTGTGCGGATACCCGCGCTGTAACACTCGCCGATCGCCTTTTTCGCCTCGGGGCGCGGCGGGTCGATCAAGCCGACAAGCCCCATAAAAGTCAGGTCATGTTCCAGATCATCGCAGTTGGGGTTGCTCGGCACCTCGGAGAGCGGTTTAATCGCAATTCCGAGCACGCGAAGCGCATTCTTCGCCATGGCGAGATTCGCCTTTTCAATTTCCTCTTTATCGACATTTTTACAGCGATCGAGGATGATGTCGAATCCGCCCTTGGTGATGGAAAACGGCTTGCCGTCGATCACGCAAACGACCGTCATCAGCTTTCTGTCCGAATCAAACGGAAGCTCCGCCATGCGGGGATAAGACATATCCAGCGTTTGCTTATCCGTACCCAGCGCCTCGACAGTCGCGCGAACGATCGCCGTTTCGGTCGGGTCGCCGATATATTTCCAGCTGCCGCCTTCATTGATCGCGTCGCCGTCGCAGCAAAGCGCGCCGAGCCGCAGAAGCGTCAGCAGCTCGTCGTTCATCTCGCAGGCCGTCATATCATACATCTTATGATTGGCATAGGCGGCGGTGAGCGTCATGCGGTTCTGCGTGAGCGTACCCGTTTTATCCGAGCAGATGACCGACGCGCTTCCCAGTGTTTCCACGGCGGGAAGGCGGCGGATGATCGCATTTTTCTTGACCATGCGCTGAACGCCCATAGCCAGCACGATCGTCACGATCGCAGGCAATCCCTCGGGAATCGCCGCAACCGCCAGCGACACGGAGGTCATAAACATCTCGAGCCAGCCGAGATTCATCAGCTTTCCGACCACGAAAATGACCGCGCAGATGACGAGCGCGATGATTCCGAGGCTTTTCCCGAGCTTTGCCAGCTTGATCTGAAGCGGCGTAACAGCGCTCTCGGTATCGGTCAGCATGGTCGCGATCTTGCCCATTTCGGTATAGGCGCCCGTTTCGGTGACGATCGCCCTACCGTGACCGTAGGAAATGGAGCAGCCCGAGAAAATCATATTTTGCCGATCGCCGATCGGCGCAATATCTTCGCAGATGATGCCCGCCTCTTTCTCAGCGGGAACCGACTCGCCCGTCAGCATGGATTCGTCGCTGTGCAGGCTGTATGCCTCGACCAGACGCGCGTCGGCGGGAACATAATCCCCCGCCTCGAAAACGATCACATCGCCGGGGACAAGGCCCGTCGCGTCGATGGTCTGCTGCTCGCCGTCGCGGACGACCTTCGCCATCGGCGCCGCCATGCTTTTGAGCGCTTCCAGCGCATTTTCCGCCCGCGACTCCTGAATCACGCCGAGCAGGGCGTTAAAAACCACAATGGCGATAATGATGATCGGTTCAATCCAGTCGTTTTCACCGGAAACCGCCGTAACAATGGCAGAAACGACAGCGGCGATCATCAGAATAATCACCATGGTATCTTTCAGCTGAGCGAAAAACCGCGCCATAAAGCTCTTTTTCTTTTTGCCGGTGACAATATTGCGCCCGTATTTCGCCAGCTTTTCCTCCACCTGCTGTGCCGTCAGCCCGCGCTCTGCGCTTGTTCCCATTTTTTGCTCAATATCCGAAACAGAAGAAGAATGCCAGATCATTACATATCCTCCAGTATACAGTTAATAATTTACCATAATATTTTAGCATAACTGCGCTCTGAGTTCAATAGAAATTTGTCAAAAAGATAATTGTTCACAAAAATGCAGGTTGATTTTTGGTGCGATTGGATATATAATAATATGGTAAAGAGCGCTTTGGCGGTATGCGCCCGCCTGCGTTTCTTATATATGTCAAAGGAGATTTTGCGATTATGAAATACAGTGAACAGTTGGAGCTTTGGCTGAAAAACGCTGTCGGCGACGCCGACCTGATTCGCGAGCTGGAAGCCGTCAAAGAGAATGAAGCTGAGGTTTCCGACCGCTTTTATAAAGATCTCGAGTTCGGAACGGGCGGACTGCGCGGCGTGATCGGCGCGGGCACCAACCGTATGAACATCTACACCGTCGGCAAAGCAACGCAGGGCATCGCCGACTATGTCTGCGCAAGGTACGAAGCACCGTCGGTCGCCGTCGCCTACGACAGCCGAATCAAATCCGATCTTTTTGCGCGCTATGCCGCCTCGGTTTTTGCGGCGAACGGCGTTAAGGTTTATATTTACCCTGAGCTGATGCCTACTCCCATGCTGTCCTATGCCGTCCGTTATTTCGGATGCAGTGCGGGCGTTAACGTCACCGCCAGCCACAATCCCTCCAAGTACAACGGCTATAAGGTCTACGGCGCAGACGGCTGCCAGCTCAACCTCGACGACGCCGAATATGTGCTGTCTATCATCAATAAAACCGATATTTTCGGCGGCGTTCGGGTCACGGACTTCGATGAAGCTGTTAAGAGCGGCATGATCGAGTATATCGGAGAGGATTGCATCAATGAATACCTGAAAACGGTCAAATCCTTCTCCGTTCGCCCCGAGGCGCTCAAAAATACCGATTTTTCCGTGGTCTATACCCCGCTCAACGGCGCGGGCAACAAGCCTGTAAGAGCTATCCTCGACATGGTCGGCATTAAAAACGTCACAGTTGTCAAGTCGCAGGAGCTGCCCGACGGCAATTTCCCCACCGCACCCTATCCCAATCCCGAAATTCGTCAGGCGTTTGAAGAGGCGCTGAAGGTCGCCGCGGACGTTCATCCCGACATTCTGCTCGCCACCGATCCCGACTCCGACAGAGTGGGCATCGCCGTTAATCAGGGCGGTGAATATCAGCTGATGAGCGGCAACGAGGTCGGCGTGCTCCTGCTCGATTATATTTTGACGGGCCGTCGCGAAAACGGCACCCTGCCCGAGCGCCCCGTTGCCGTCAAAACGATCGTAACGAGCGACCTTGCCGCCAAGATTGCCGAGGAAAACGGCTGTGAGATACGCAATGTTCTCACCGGATTTAAGTTTATCGGCGAGCAGA
>JBJEQI010000321.1:0-4784 GCA_051881675.1 Acutalibacteraceae bacterium | reverse complement strand
TGAGTGAATATATGTAGCCCGCCGTCCCGCCCCGATCGGCGCTTTTACCGATCGCCGCTGAAAATTATACCGTTATGGCCGTCAGGCGACGGTTACACAGCAAACATCGGAGTCGATCACGGTCGCTCCGCCGCAAGTAATGCGGACAAAATAATAATACTTGCCCGCGGTGAGCGCCGTATTCAGCTTCATGGTCACCGCAGTCTCGCCCGCGATCTTTTTCGCGTTGGTCTTCAGCGCGTCCTCACAGGCAAACCACTGATAGGAAAGCGTGCCGCCGTCCGATGAAGCGCCAACCGACAGATTGCCGCTGATGCTTCCCGCCGTTACGCTCTTGCTCGCCGCAAGGTTTGATGTGATGCTGATCGAAGGAGCCGTGATCACCCAAACAGACGACAAACAGGACGACTTCACAAATACATCGTAATACAGTCTGTAATCAAATTTGTATGCGTCAGCCTCAATGTTCTGATCGGGCGCAAAGATGCGCACCGTCTCGCTCTTGCGCACCAGCGACGCCGCCTTTTTCGGCAGCATCAGCATATAAATGCCCTTAGCGCCGTCAGCCGCCGAGAATCCGCCCGCCGATTCGCCGTTTTTGCCCGACAGAAATTCATAGGCAGACTGCATTCTCGAAGAAGATACGGGAATGATCGGCACATTGTCGATCATGTGCACCTGTGTGCTGATCTCGCCCTGCTTGAAATTGCCGAGTGAAATATATTTGGCAAATTCATCGCTCATGCGCAAAGCGGTCCAGATATACGGATTGACAAAGCAAACGATCTCCTCGTCAAAGCCCGCCGCCGACTGAACCTCGGTGAGCAGCTTGGAAAAGCACTCAAACGGCTTGGTCACGTCCGCGTCGGCAATGACCTGCCCGCGCGACATGCCGACCCCCGCGAGCTTGGAAAGCACATAGGCGTCGGTTTCGGGAACAACTCTCGTTCTGACGAACTCGCCCATCACCTGACCGGCCAGCTCCGCAATGCCCGTTTCATCCATGTCCTCACGGTCAATGGTAAAGGAACGCGCGCGGTCCTGTTGCATGGTAAATACCGAGTTGGTCACGTTGATCGTGCCGTCGATAAAGCCTTTCTCACGGTCATAATCGCCGAGACCCTCCATCTCGATCTGGGGGATCTTGACCGATTTCGCGCCGATAAACTTAGTCTTTAACGCGTTGTCGGTAAAAAATCCGACCGCAGACTGCTGAACCAACACCTTGTCAAGCTCGCCGGTAAATTTTGTTGCAAATTCTTTTGTTTCCAGTGACATAATTAAATACCCTCTCTTTTTATTTCATTTGTATGCCCTTCAGCATAGCTAAAATTTCGTTTTCGCTGCCGCTTTCGCTGTCGTTGTCCAGCGTCAGCGCCGCCGCGGCGGCCTCCTGCCTGCGCGCCGCTTCCTTTTCGGCGCGGCGTCTCTCGCGATGCTCATACCGCAAAACAGCGTCGATCAGCGGAATCCCCGCACTCAGCGCCTCGGCGATGATCTCGCTCTCCAGCTGGTCAAAGGACCCGATTGCGGGAAACTCCTCCGCAATCTCCTCAAATTCCGCCCGCAGACTCTGCTCGTCGCGCGCGGCAGGCAGCCCGTAGCCCGACTTTTGGTCGATCGCCTCGATCAGCGACCCCGCCAGCTGTTCGTCGTTGCCGACCTTGCCCATGATCTCGTCGAAAAACGCCTTGTTTTTGTCCTCGATCAGCTCGGAAAGATAGCGCCCCAGCGGCATATTGCTCCTTGCAGCGAGCATACGCAGCCCGTCGATCAGCGGCAGCAGCTTTTCATACATCAGCCCCATCTGCGCAAGCGCTTTCATCCGCTCGCGGGAAAGCCGCAGCTCTTTCTTGTTAAACTTCACGGTCAAAACGCCCGTGTCATTCGTATTTTCCATGTGTATCCCCTTTCAAACGGTTATTGCAAAGGATCCTCCTGCTCGGTGCCGTCATAGGAAATGATACGTTCATAATCCCGCAAAAACTCGATCTTTTCGGATGAATCGGTTTTTTCATCCGGTGCGATCTCAGGCTCCCGGCAGTCAAACTCTCGGCGGCGGGCAATTATCAAAGCCACCGCCAAAACGGTCAGTGCAATTATAAAAACTATCACAAAACTCCTCCTCAATGCATATGATCGGAATAATCCTCGGCATAAAAATCATCCGCGTCCTCCGACTCGAACATACCCTGCCGCCGCAGCACCGTGTAGCAAAATACCGCATATCGTCCATCGCATGATCGTTTTGCTTGATTACGCGGTCTTCGCCCGATTCCCCGTCCCACGAATACTGTGAAAATTCTCTGAGAATGTCCTTGCATCGGCGGCTGATCATCACTTTCCCCTGACTGATACAGGACGAGGTAAACCGAATCCCGTCGATCACGCTGTTCTTCGCCTTGATCACGTTAAATTCGCCCCGCCGCCGTATCAGCGCGATAAACGAAGCCGCCGACGGGTCGATCACAATGCTCCTCACACTGCGCCCGCCCGCTAAATCTTTAAGCATATCGTAGTATTCTTCGTCAGTCAGCTGACGCCCCCGCGCCGCCGAGTCATAATACCGCTCGTCTATGCGGTAAGCCCTGCCGTCCACAACGCTCCAAAGCCCCATCGAGCAGGGATTCCTCGTTCCGTAGTCGATGCTGATAAAGTGCTTCCCCCCGCGCGGCGCTTCGCCGTCGTATATGTTCTCCTCGCCGAACATCGGATAAACCAATCCGTCAGCCGCCGCCCACTCGCCCTCGATATACCGCTTGTAAAACACGCCGCTGAACATCTGCCCCGCCTTTTCGATCTGCTGCGGAGTCAGCGTCGGATTGTCGGTCATCAAAAAATGCAGATACAGCGATCCTTTGGTGTTTTCACCCTCTGCGTCAAGGATCCACTCCTTGTAAAACCAATGCTCCGGACCCGCGGGATTACAGTTGAACCACAGCTTTGCCCGCGGCTCGGACAGCGTTCTCGCAATGCACTGCTCCACAAACGAGCGCGGCATCAGCGCCACCTCGTCGAGCAAAACGCCGCAAAGCGTCAGTCCCTGAATCGACATATAGCTTTGTTCGTCTTTGCCGCCGAATAAATAAAAACGGTTTTTGCGTCGGCCCGATTTTACTGTTACAAATCCCTTTGTGCTGTTGTATTCAACCTTGTAAAACGCGGTAATGTCCGCCGATGACAGCAGCGGCAACACAATATTCCTCTCGGCGGAGCCGATACTGCGGGCGCAGATGGCAAAGCAGCAGTTGTCAAAATACCGCATCGCCCAATGAATATACGCCGTGCTCATCACAATGGTCTTTCCGCTTCTGACCGCACCGTCACAGATGATCGCGTTGTATTTTTCGCGCATGCTGTCCAGGTGCGTCCATTTCAAAACGGTCTTCTGCTTTTCCGATAACACACTCAGTGTCATACCCTTTGATTACTCCCTTTCATATCACAAAATAAGCTACTTTTCTTCCTGTCCGAGCGCTTTGTAGAGCTTCGACAGATTTCCCGAACCTCTCTCATCGTCGCCGACAAGATTGCAGATTTCCTTGATAGCGGAAACCTCCCCCTTTGCCGCGCGCTCAAACAGCGCCGCCGCGATAACGTCGCTGTTGCTGGTCGGCTTGATGCCGAGATTATCCAGCGCCTCGGCGTTTTCATCGTTCGGCTTTTTCTGAAGCACCTTTTTGAGTGATTTTGAAAGCTTTTCCTGACTCAAATTATAACCACCTCCCGCTAAGTATTTGCCGCATATCGCGCCCGTCGACAACAGCGCGGCAATGCCGTTCTCACCCACCCGACCGCGTCAATACTGCTTTGCGGTCAAAAAACTGCACAAAAAAAGAGCATGATCTCAAACTGTTCATACTCTTTATCGGCATTGTAATCATATCACACGAGTCGGGTGACATTCAACGACATCTGTTCAGCGCCTCAAATTTCACTGTGTTCCCGATCCGTTTTTGATGACAAAATCAGCGGCGGCGCGGCAATAGCGACCGCCTGAACCAGCGCGATCACCCAAAACTCCGCGGCGGTAATAACCGTTGCAGCTGTCAGAATCAGCAGCGCGACAGCAGCAGCCGCACCCGCAAGCAAACGCGCCCCGAAAAACCGCGCGGGAAGCGCAGCGCGCTCCGCCTCTCCGCTCTCAAGCAATGAGGCAAGACCGTCTTCGGGCAGATAATCGTAATCCCCGCCGTCGCAGCTGATTGCAATGTCCGCCGCTTTGAGCGCTTCCTCGTCGTCGCCGAAATATGCGGTCACGCCCGACGCGCGCAATTCATCCACAAACGCCGCCTTGCCGTAATCGGCGCAGCCCGCACGGTAGCCACTCGCCTCGCACGCCGCGGCAACCGATGCCGTCGTCCGCTCGCTGTCGTTCGACACGATAAATGTGCGCACCCCGCGCCCGCGAATCGCTTTCATCGCCTTGATCGCCGAGCCTTTCAGCCTGTCCGACAGCCGCACGCCGCCAATCGCACTGCCGTTGACCGCCACATACACATTGCAGTCCGCCAGCTGTGAAATATCCGCGCCGCACTGCTTCATCAGCTCCGCCGAGCCGACAAATACGCGCATACCGCCAATATCCGCCGAAAGCCCCATTCCTTTAACCGTTTCGGATGGGTACATTTTTTCGGGCAAAATGCCGCCTATCTTCTCAAAAAACGCCTTGGCAAAGCCGCAGGTCGGATCATTCTGAACCGCCGCGCAGAGCGACAGTATCTGCTCTTCGCTGTACCCTTTAGCGCACACCACCTCGCTGACCGCGTATGTCCCGCGGGTCA
>JBJEQI010000320.1:0-4793 GCA_051881675.1 Acutalibacteraceae bacterium | reverse complement strand
TTTGATCGGCTCCAGCGCGTCGGATAAAACATATTCCTGACCGAACGGCAGGGAAGCTATATCCGTTTCGATAGCATTGAGGGCGAACGTCGACGGCAGCAGATCGAGGTTTTCAAATTCCGTATGACGAATCACCGAGCCGGCGGGCAATCCTTTGCTCATCACCTCATATATACCCGGCAGCTCGTCGGAGTACATATTGAAATATGCCGTCGCATACGCCTGAGGGTCTGTGTCGGCAAGCAATACCTTATATCCCTTTTCGGCAAGTATTGCCGCCGTGTTTACAGCGGTGGTCGTTTTGCCGACTCCGCCTTTTTCATTTACGACTGAGATTATGCATGGTCTCATTTTTTGTCGCTCCTTTAATAAAAAAATATTTAAAAAGTCCCTGCGGACTTTTTCTCGAATAAAACAAAAAACTTACGGTCACCGTAAGTTTTTCTTCTAATAAATATGGATTATTTTTCTAAATATGGTATAATAGTTAATCAGTTGACTGAAAAGGATTACAAAATATAATGACATTTAAAGAAGTAGCTGAGGAATGGTTCTTCGTCAGCAAATCGCTTGTTTCATACGGATATCGAGTGTCGATTAGAAATCATTTGGATAAGATTTACTCATTCATCGGCGAAAAAGATATATTGCAGATTAAGCCGATTGACATTGATACGATTATCATATCACTCGCTGTGAAGAATCCACATACGCAAACGCCTACTGCAAAAAACACATTGAAAGCAGTGCTGCAAACTATCAACGCTATATTTGAACACGCATTAAAGAATGAGTATATTACCAAAAATCCGGCTCGATTCACAAAAATCCCGTCCAAAGCGCCGTCATCACAGCGGCGAGCACTGACCCCTTTTGAACAGGCGCTGATAGTTACTGTACCGCACCGCGCGCAAACGGCTGCCATGATCATGCTATTTGCCGGGCTTCGGCGGGGAGAGGTAATCGCTCTGAAATGGTCGGATATTGATTTTGAACACTCCGCTATTTTAGTTAATAAATCCGCGCAAAAATGTGCGCCGAATCAATTTATAATAAAAGACGGAACAAAAAACGGCAAGAGCCGAAAAGTCAGTATGCCGAGTATTTTATGCGAATACTTAAAAGATCAGGTTTCATTAGCAGAATCGTGCTATATATGCCCTGATATAAATGGGCGGCTGATGACGCCGAGCGCATGGCGAAAGCTTTGGTCAAGTTATTTGATCGAGTTGAATCATAGCTTAAGGCTTGATTTATCACGCAGCAAATATAATCCTCATGGTGTGCAGATACGGCTCGACAATATAACCGCTCATATGCTTCGGCACACTTATGCGACCATGCTTTACAGCGCAGGAGTTGATGTTAAAACTGCTGCAAAACTGCTCGGTCATTCCAATATAGAAACTACACTGAAAATATATACACATCTAAGCCGTGAACAAGAAACCGTATCTTTAGAAAAATTTGAAGCATATATTAATAATCATTTTTGAGCAAAAAATGGAAATTGTGGCACTGGAGATCCTCGGTTCGAATCCGAGTATCCACCCCATGAAAACAGACGGAAAGTTTTTCCGTCTGTTTTATTTTTTATCCCCCGCAACAAATTAAGAACCGACAAAGGGAGGGGCTACTTTCTCATGTAGCCTCTCCCTTTTTATGCAATTAGCTATTGACAAAGTCAATACTTCGTGATATGATGTATTATGTAATAGGAGGTATTGCATGGATATTCAGTTAAAACGAGGGCTGTTGGATGTGTGCGTATTGGCTGCTATTAAAAACCAAGATTCATACGGGTATCAGATTATCAAAGACCTGAAGCCGTACATTGAATTATCGGAATCTACGCTTTATACCATTCTAAAACGATTGGAAGCGGCAAATATGTTGACAGTCAGAACAGTAGAACACGGCGGCAGACTGCGGAAATACTATCATATTACTCAGGCAGGAGCCCAGCGCATCAAAGAGTTCAAAGATGAATGGAAAGAAATTATGGCAATATATAATTTCGTAATAAAGGAGGATACGGCGAATGAATAAGCAGGAATTTCTTACGAAATTAAAAGCTGAACTAATCGGAATGCCGCAAGAAGATATAGAGGAACGAATCGGTTTTTATAGTGAGATCATCGATGACCGCATAGAAGAAGGGTTGACCGAAGAAGAGGCGGTTGCAGAACTGGGATCGTTAGAAGATATTATAAAGCAGATTATGTCCGAAATCCCGCTGACAAAGCTTGTCAAAGAAAAAGTTAAGCCGAGCAGGACGCTCAGAGCATGGGAAATTGTACTTTTGGTATTAGGCGCTCCTATTTGGCTTTCACTTTTAATCGCTTTGTTTGCAATAGTTATTTCCGTATATGCAGTAATATGGAGCATCATTATTTCCCTTTGGGCAATCGAATTTTCGTTGGCCGCCTGTTCAGTCGGCGGTGCATTTTGCTCTGTTGTTTTTATGGCAAAAGGAAACATTGTGCCCGGAGTAGCTATGCTCGGTGCAGGAATTATATGTGTCGGTCTTGCAATTTTCGGTTTCTACGGTTGCAAGTATGTTACGAATGCGATTTTGAAATTTTCTAAAAAAATATTTATATGGATTAAATCCTGTTTTATGAAAAAGGAGGCGGCAGAATATGAACAAGTGCAGTAAAAAATGGCTCGGGGCAGCGGTTATTCTGATCATTGCAGGTGCTGTGGTTTTAGTCGGAGCATTGGCTGTCATCCGTTTTGATTTTACAAAGCTTTCCACACAAAAATTAGAAACAAACACCTACGAGTTTAACGAAGATTTTGACAACATATCGGTAAATGCAGAAACCGCCGCAGCTACCTTTGTTCCTTCGGATAACGATGTATGCAAGGTTGAGTGTGTTGAAGAAGAAAGCCTGAAACACTCTGCAAAAATACAGGACGGCACTCTTACTATATCGGCGGTGAATAATCGCAAATGGTGTGACTATATCTGTATGAATTTTTGGTCGCCGAAAGTGACTGTATATGCACCGAGAGAAGCATATACTTCTCTTTCTGTTGCGACGGTAACAGGTAACATTGAAATTCCCGACAAATTCAGCTTTGAAACCGTCAACGCTGCGGGAACGACATCCGATATTGCTTGCCGCGCGCAAGTATCCAAGAGCGTTGAGGTGAATACAACAACGGGAAGTATTACTTTGGGTTCTGCCCAAACTGAAACTGTAAAGTTGTCTGCCACAACGGAAAAAGTTATCGTGAACGATGTTGCTTGCAATAAGCTGACGGCAAAAAGCAGCACAGGACATATACAACTCAAGAATGTGATTGCCGAAGGAAGCATTAATGTTCAAAACACCACAGGCGGAGTTGAATTTGAAGGCTGTGACGCTGCCGATATACTGGTTCATACCAGTACAGGCGATGTCAAAGGAACATTGCTTTCGGAAAAGATATTTATTACAGACACTTCCACCGGAAGAGTCAGCGTTCCCGAAACTACAGGCGGCGGTAAGTGTGAGATTACAACAAGCACCGGCAATATTGATATTGGAATAAAGTGAACAGCGGTATACTATCTCCTTGTGACTGCATATGTACCGAGCATCGGATTTTGGTATCAAAATCCATATAAAAACGGGGCACCCTTCTTTATGTGGGGTGCCCCGTTTTTTATTTTTTGCAATACTTGCGCAAACCGCTTTATTCCAGCTCGAACGCGCCGGTATAAAGCTGATAATATTTGCCGCGCTTAGCAATCAGCGCATCATGGTCGCCGCGCTCGATGATCCTGCCGTGCTCCAGCACCATGATCACATCCGAATTGCGGACGGTGGAAAGCCGATGAGCAATAACGAACACCGTTCTGCCGCGCATCAGGCTGTCCATGCCCTTTTGCACGATCGCCTCGGTACGGGTGTCGATCGAAGAGGTCGCCTCGTCGAGTATCATAACAGGCGGGTCGGCAACCGCCGCGCGGGCAATGGAGATCAGCTGCCGCTGACCCTGCGAAAGGCCGGCGCCGTTGCCCGAAAGCTCGGTATAATACCCGTCAGGGAGCATTTCGATAAATCCGTGCGCATTGGCAAGCTTCGCCGCCGCAATACACTCCTCGTCCGTCGCGTCGGGCTTGCCGTAGCGGATGTTGTCCATAACCGTGCCTGTAAACAGATTGACGTCCTGCAAAACAACGCCGAGCGAGCGGCGCAGATCCGCCTTTTTAATCTTATTGATATTGATGCCGTCGTAGCGTATTTTGCCGTCGGCGATGTCGTAGAACCGATTGATCAGGTTGGTAATGGTCGTTTTGCCCGCGCCTGTCGAGCCGACAAACGCGACTTTCTGCCCGGGCTTTGCATACACCGATACATCATGCAAAACGTCTTTCTCGGGAACATACCCGAAATCGACCTCGTCGAGGGTAACCTCCCCTTTCACCTGCGTATAGGTCTGCTCCGCCATCGGAGCGTATTTTTCAAGATATGCGTTGACTTCCCTGTTCATTGCCTGCGCCTTCTCCCGGTCCTTCATAAAGCGGGTGTTGACAAATACATTCAGCGCCGCCCCTTCAAGCGCCGCGCGGCAGAATACCGCGGCACACCCGGCATCCGACACCGCAAGCGTACTTCCTATCTCGGCAAAGCGCTCTGCAAGCTCGATCGCCCTCGCGCAAAGTCCTAGCGTCTCCATCGGTGCAAGCGCCGCGTCATACAGGCACTTTTCCATTATTTCGTCCCTGCATGGTGCGTCCTTCGGCATGGAGTAGGCGCGGCTCAGCGGCTGGAAGGCCTGTGCGTCCGCGTCGATAAGCT
>JBJEQI010000319.1:2870-4804 GCA_051881675.1 Acutalibacteraceae bacterium | reverse complement strand
TGCAATCAACGGCAGAAATCTTGTTTCTTCGCCGAGCACCACGTGGTCGCTGATCACGAAGCAGAATAACGGCGGCGGAAAAACCGAGATTAAGATTCCGACACAGGATCACTACACCACCCATACTACTCCGATCACCTCAAAGACGGTGAAAGCGGGCAACCGACTTTCCTCGCTCTCTCTGGAGGAGGCGGAGATCGTTCCCGCATTTGATCCCGAGGTAAAAGAGTATACCGCAACTGTTCCGTTCAGTGTTGAAAAGGTAACTGTCAATGCGGTTCCCGCAACTCCCGGTGCAACGGTCACCATCACAGGCGATACGCTGGAATATGTTGGCAGAAACCTTGTATCCGTTCGTGTTGTATCTCCCGAGGGTCTTAAGAGAACCTATAAGATCCTGGTTACCCGTGAAGCTCCCTTGGAGGATGCCGACGGGGAGGCAGGGGAGTCGCATCGGATGCCGACTTGGCTCATCGTGCTTCTCTGCTGCGCGGCAGCTGTCCTGCTTGCCATTATCGTTTTGGTAATTATTCTTATCGTTGCTAAGCGCAAGGAGAAGAAGGAGGAAGCCGCTGCGGCGCCGATCGCACAGAGCGTAGAGTCCGCTCCTTCGGAGGAAACGCATCCCGAAGAATAAGCGGGTCCTCATGCAAAACGCTTTGATCACTTGCAGATCAAAAACCGTTTTGCGAATCGTTAAAATCCATTAAGATGCTATGCGGAGGTCCGTGTTTTTACTCGGATCTCCGCAGTATGCCGAAGAAACCTCCCGCTGCGAAGCGGTTTTGCCGTTTGACGGGCGGTTTCTTCAGAAAATTCTTATTTGCCGCTCATAAGAATTATCGTATGCAGAAAATAGTGCGGCAGAACGGAGAATAAGTATGCTCAAGAAAGTGCTTTCGGCAGCATTGGGAATTTGCCTGACACTGTCTGTCATGGCTGTTCCGATTTCGGTCGGATCGGTCGCCGCAGAGAAGACAGCGCCTGTTGTCGAATCGCCGTCGGCTGACGGTACGGGCTATGTTGATTACCAAAATCAGTATAAGAGTTATGCCCCCGCTGCCGGTGAAATTACTTGCAGCGTTTCCGGCGTTAATGGCAGTGCGTCGATTGAAAGCGACGGAATCGTTATTAATAAAAACGGAAGTGCGAGCTTTAACATCACGGTCCCTGCGGACGGGTGGTATGAGCCTCGCTTTACCTATCTTGCGCTGCCCGGAAACGGCAACGACATCGAGCTTGAGCTGAGAGTGGACGGAAAGGTCCCGTTCTCTCAGGCGCGAAACTTTCTTTTGTATCGCTTGTGGAAAAATGCGAGCGATGAGATTTCAAAGGATAAATATGGAAACGAATATTCCCCCGAGCAGGTTGAGGCGAGCGAATGGCAGACCTCACAGTTGCGCGACAGCGACGGATTTATTATCTATCCGCTGTGCCTTGCTCTTAAATCGGGTCGCCATACCGTCACATTGACAGCGGCAGGCGAGCCTGTTAAAATCGGAAAAATCGTGCTGACTTCCCCCGAAAGCGTGCCGTCGTATAAGGACTACGCCGCTCATTATGACGCGGGCAAGACCTATGCGGGCGATCCGCTGACCACCGAGGGAGAAAGCGCTGTATATAAATCGCAGAAAATGTTTATTCCCCAGGCGAACAGAAACGATGTTGCCGTTACGCCCGCCAATCCGATGCTCACCACGATGAATTTCATCGGCGGTTCCAACTGGTCGCACGGCGGCGGTACGATTACATGGAATATCAACGCGCCAGAGGACGGCTTTTATAACCTCGGATTCCATTTCCGCCAGAACTATGTTCAGGAGGGTAACTCATACAGAACGCTGATGATCGACGGGAAAATCCCGTTTGAAGAGGCGAGAACCGTTGCGTTCCCTTATAAGAGCGGCTGGCAGTTTATGAATCTGAAAAGCGGC
>JBJEQI010000319.1:0-2770 GCA_051881675.1 Acutalibacteraceae bacterium | reverse complement strand
ATCCGCAAGGTCAGCATTACGGTCAATCAGATGCTTGAAAAGAAGTTTCAGGCGCACACAAGGCTCAGCGCATTCTATGACAACTACGCTTCGCTCTGCTCATGGCTTTATGAAATGCAGAGCATGGCGCTGGACATCGACTCGATCACGCTCAGCAGCCCCAAAGAGGAGTACAACGGCGCTCATGTCGGATTTTTCGAGAGAATCGGCTTCTCGCTGAAGCGTCTGTATTCCTCATTCCTTGACGAGCGCAGCGATGACGATGACGACGCGATCGTCCTTTGGTCGAACTGGGGCCGTGACCAGCTGAATGTTCTGGAAAACCTGATCACAAACGATTTTACCCCGAAAACGGGTATCAAGGTCAATATCAAGATCACCGCTGCTTCGCTGATTCAGGCGAACCTTTCGGGAAAAGGCCCCGATGTGGAGATCAACCTCGCGCGAACCGATCCTCTGAACTACGCCATGCGCGGAATCCTGACCGATCTTTCGCAGTTTGACGACTTTGAAGAGGTTATGGGTAGATTCAGCAAGACCGCGGGTATTCCTTATCAGTATAAGGGCGGTACATACGGTCTGCCGAACACCGAAACCTTTAATATGCTCTTCATCCGTCAAGACATTTTCGAGGAACTCGGAATTTCCATCCCGAAGACATGGGATGAGTTTATCAACGTCGCGAAGATCATCTCGCTGAACAATATGGAAAGCGGAATGACCGGCGACGCACTGTATATGTTTATGCTCCAGCGCGGCGCGTCACTGTATACCGACGATCTGTCGGCAACAACGCTGACCGATTCAAAAACGGTTGCCGCCGCAAAATTCTGGACGGATTTCTACACCAAATACAGTTTCCCGATCTCTTACAGCTTCTTCAACCGTTTCCGCACGGGTCTGATGCCTATGGCGATCGCTCCGTATACGGAGTATGCAACGCTCAAGGCGGCTGCTCCCGAAATCAACGGTAAATGGATCATGGCGGAGGTTCCCGGAACCGTTCAGGAGGACGGCAGTGTGAACAATGTCGTTCAGGGTGGCGGTACCGCGAATGTTATCCTGAAATGGTCGAACAAGAAGGATAAGGCGTGGGAGTTCCTCAAATGGTGGACTTCCGACGATATTCAGTACCGCTTCGGTACCAATATTGAGTCGGTTCTCGGCGTTTCGGGAAGATACCCGACCGCGAACCTTAAGGCGAACAGTATGTTCGGCTGGGATACCGATTCGCTGGAAGCGCTGAATACGCAGTTTACCAAGCTGGTCAATATTCCTGAGGTTCCCGGAAGCTATTTTGTCGGACGTTCGGTCAATCAGGTTTATTGGAATGTAGTAAACGCCGGCGCAAACGTTGAGGATATGCTTAACAAGTGGGCGCCTGAGGCGGACGATGAGATTCGTCGTAAGACGGAAGAATATGCAAACAAGTAGGGGGTGAGGTAACTTGATGAATACTGCTGCTAAAAAATTAAAAGCGCCGCGGCGCCTTAAAGGTGTAAACAAGTGGAGTACCGGCGATAAGATTGCACTGTTTCTGATGTTTCTGCCGTTCCTTACGGCGTTCGTGCTGATGACCGTTATCCCCGTTGTTGCCTCACTCGTTCTCGGCTTTTTCAGGTATGATATGCTCAATATGCCTGAATTTGTCGGACTGGATAACTATTTCCGTATGTTTATCGAGGACAAAGTCTTCATGATCGCGCTGAAGAACACGCTGGTTCTCGCGGTCGTAACAGGTCCTGCGGGTTTCCTGCTTTCCTTTGTTCTTGCGTGGATGATCAATGAGCTCGGCCCGAAAACGCGCGCACTGCTGTCGTTCCTTTTCTACTCGCCGTCGCTCATGGGCAACGTCTACTTTATCTGGCAGGTTATGTTCAGCGGCGACAGCAACGGCTATATCAACAGTCTTCTGCTTTCGCTCAATGTAATTTCCGAGCCGATACAGTGGTTTACCGACCCAACCTACAATATGACGCTGGTTATGATCATTCAGATATGGATGAGCATGGGCGTCTCGTTCCTTGCCAACATTTCCGGCTTGCAGTCGATGGACGTCTCGCTCTACGAGGCGGGCGCGATCGACGGTATCCGCAACCGCTGGCAGGAACTGTGGTATATCACTCTGCCGTCGATGAGCAACATCCTGCTCTTCAGCGCGGTCATGGCTATCCAGTCGGCGTTTGGTATCGGCGCCGTCGCTGTTACGCTGACGGGTATGCCAAGTACGAACTATTCAACACACACGATCGTTACGCATCTCGGAGATATATCCGGCGCGCGGTTTGAAATGGGCTATGCCGCGGCGATGTCGTTTGTGCTGTTTGTCATTATGGCAGTAGCGCGCGTGATCATCGGTAAGATCGTCAGTTCGCTCGGAAAGTAGGTGGGTATATGTTAAAAAAGCAAACTCCTCGTTATAAAAGATTTACCCGCTCACGGTTCGGCAACTTTCTGTACATGCTGTTTCTGATAGCCATCGGAATTTTTACGATACTGCCGATCGTCTACTCGATCGTAACTTCGTTCAAGCCGCTGGATGAGCTGCTGGCATTCCCGCCGAAATTCTTTGTTGTCCGTCCGACACTCAAGAATTACGCGGCGCTGCCTGAGTTGATTTCCAATCTGGCTGTTCCGCTGTCGCGATATGTGTTCAATACCATTTTCGTCACAGTCAGCATTACTTTGATTCAGGTGCTGCTTGCCTGTATGGGCGCATATGTGCTCTGCCAGGTGAAAAATAAGGCGACCAAGATGTTCTTTATGGTTG
>JBJEQI010000318.1:0-4847 GCA_051881675.1 Acutalibacteraceae bacterium | reverse complement strand
TATAGCAATCCTTCGAAACTGCTTGTTGATTCAGACGAGGATGCCATTGCATACTTGTTCAACTTAAGTAATATACCCAAGTCGGATAATGGGAAGCTTGTAAATAACATTGATGCGTATGCAAATTATTGTAAGGTGCAAAAAGCTTATTGTTTGTCCCAAAAAAACTTATTAATACAGTTGCCACTGTGGTGTGCTAATTGTTATGAGTATGCAGATTACACTGAGAAAGAAGTCATAATGAAAACTGGTGATGGTGGCAACAATTACATAAACGATACCGAGTTTTTAAAATCTTGTTTTATTTGGTCGGCATTGTCCACAAAAACACAATGTCTGTCAAACGAAACCGTTACCAATGAATTTTGCTTTAGTCAAGATACTAAAGCAGACTCAATTCTTAAGCAATTCACATTGAACGATGCGGATGAAAAATTGTTACAACTTTGGGAAGAAATCCTAAACATTGCAAAAAACAAGGGTGAATATGTATGCTCTTACAAATATGGCTTAGCACAGCTAAATAAGGACATTAATATAAAAATACCAAGTGGTTCTTTCAACAAAACAGGCAAAGAGATAATGATTCCAAAATATTCAGATTTAGACGAAAAAATCAAAACAATAAAAGATGAATTAAAGGATTATTATAATTCACAAGTACGTGATAAATTGTTCCTTTACGAATTACTCAAATGACAACCGGTTAAAAAGCGAGGTGAATTTCACTTCGCTTTTGCTCTTTCTACTACACTATGTATCGCCATATAAAATCTGTCAATTGGTGTCAATGTTGTATGAGAGGGGTCGCCCTCGCGTATTCTCATCGTCCTGCGTATCTCTTTCGGTATTACAATTCTCCCGAGATCATCGATTCTCCTCACAATTTCCGTGGCTTTCATTATATTAACTCCTTTATTCGTAAAAATAATCACAAAAATATTTTTGCTTTCGAGAGCCATAATTATTCAGTGCTTTTTTCAAATTTTACATATTTTTTGTATTCTGAAATTCATCGAAAGCAAAAATTCCCCGCGCCATGATGGCGCGGGGAAACCGCTTATATAGCACTGTATAACGCAGACAGCCGACACTGTCTTTTTACTGCTCCTGCTCCGTCATCTGCAAAAATTCCGCTTCGCTGATGATGCGTATGCCGAGCGTTTCCGCCTTGGTGAGTTTCGAGCCTGCGGCTTCACCCGCCAGCAGAAAATCGGTCTTTTTAGACACAGAGGACGAAACACGCCCCCCGCGCTGTTCGATCATTTCGGTGGCGTCATTGCGCGTCAGGGTAGGCAGTGTGCCGGTCAGCACAAAAGTCTTCCCCGCAAATGCGGACCCCGCCGCCCGATCGGCAGATTTCAGGTTCATGCCGACATTTGCCAGTTCGTCGATCAGCGTTTTCGTTTGCGCAAGGTGGAAAAAGTCAAACGCATAGTCCGCCATAATATCGCCGAATCCGTCGATTTTCTTGAAATCGTCCTTCTCCGCCGCCATTACCTCATAAATATCGGCAAAGGAGTTCTCGATCAGCTTTGCCGCCTTGGCGCCGATCATGCGGATGCCGAATCCGAAAATCAGCCGCCACAGCTCATTACTTTTCGATTTTTCAATGGCGCGAATAAGATTCTCCGCCGAACGCTCGCCCATACGGTCGATAGCGGCAACATCCTCCGCTTTCAGCCGATAAATGTCGATCGGCGAGCGAATCAGCCCCTTATCCACCAAAACGGTGATCAGCGCTTCGCCCAGCCCCTCAATATCCATAGCGTCGCGCGACGCAAAATGAATCAGATTGCGCACCAACTGCGCGGGGCAGGACGCATTGACGCACCGCAGCGCAGCCTCATCCTCCTCGCGGTAAAGCGTCGCCCCGCAGGAGGGGCAGACCCTCGGCAGCTGAAACGGCTCGGTGCTTTCCCGCTTCTCCACGCGCACGATCTCGGGGATGATCTCCCCCGCCTTGCGCACCGCAACGGTATCGCCGATGTTCACGCCCAGCTGATCGATGAAGTCCTGATTATGAAGCACCGCCCGCGAAACGGTCGTTCCCGCCAAAAGAATCGGATCGAACACGGCGGTCGGAGTCAGCGCGCCCGTTCTGCCGACGCTGACCTCAATATCGGTAATTCTGCTCAGCTTTTCCTCGGGCGGATACTTAAACGCAACCTGCCATTTGGGATATTTCGCGGTCGTGCCGAGCGCTTCCCTTTTAGCAAAATCGTCGATTTTGACAACAGCGCCGTCAATATCGAAGTCAAGGCTGCTTCTCATTTTGCCGATGCGGCGAATCTCGCTCACGGCGCTGTCAATGTCAGCGCATTCGGCATAAAACGGAATCACAGGGAAGCCCAGCGACTTCAGATAGTCGAGCGACTCAATATGCCCGCGCAGCTCGACGCCCTCGATGCGCTGAAGATTGAAGATAAATATTTCCAGCCCGCGCTCGGACGCGATCTTCGGGTTCTTCTGACGGAGCGACCCCGCCGCCGCATTGCGCGGATTCTTCGGCGGTTTGCCGCCCTGCTCAGTCTGTGCAAGAAAGAACTTTTCAAAGCTCTTGTGCGGCATATACACCTCGCCGCGCACCTCTAAAAACGTCGCTTTCGTGTCGATCTGCTTCGGAATCGAGCGAATCGTCATTAAATTCGCCGAAACATCCTCACCCGTCACGCCGTCGCCGCGGGTCGAGCCGCGAACAAATCTGCCGTTCTCATATTCCAGCGACACGGAAAGGCCGTCGATCTTCGGCTCGACCGAATAGACGGCGTCCCCCGACGGATTGACCGACCGATCGAAGGCGTAAATGTCCTCCTCGGAAAATAAATCCTGCATACTGAGCATCGGAACGGCGTGAATTACATTCTCAAACGTGTTCACCGCCCACCCGCCGACGTGCTGCGTCGGCGAATCGGCGCTGACAAGCTCGGGATTATCATGCTCCAGCTGTTTCAGCTCGAGATTCAGCATATCATATTCATAATCGTCGATTTCAGGCTCATCGTTCACATAATAGCACTCATTATAATGCTCGATCAGCCTGCAAAGCTCCTCGTATCTGCGTTTATCCGCCGCTTTCATACCGTTCTCCTATTTCGTATTTTCGCTGTCGTACAACGTCCCGTTTTGCAAATCCAGCCTGCCGACATAGCCGGGAACATCGCCGACCAGTATCGTTTCCGCCACGGGAAAATCGCTCACAACATTCCTCTGCGAGCTGCCCCACGGAATCAGCACCGTCGTCTTTACATCGACCCGAAGCGTCAGCGTATGTTTGGTCTGATTCACACCGCAAGCGTCAAACTTGCTCAAAAACGAGCAGTTCACATTGGTCGAAAGATCGTATTTATAATGCAGCATCGGCCCGCTGTTCATGAGCGAGGGCGCTCCGAAAAGCGCACCCAAATGAAAGCTGACCGAGCCGGAATTGTCCTTCGCGATTCTGTCCTCGATTTCATTATTGACCAGCGTCATAAACATATTCAGCAAAACCGTATTGCACTCGACCGAACGCACCGCGCCGCTGCTGTCGCACCGAACGCTGACAAAACCGCCGTTTTTAAAAACATCGGAGGTCATCACGCTCAGCGCGCCGTCGTAAACGACATTGGAGATCACCGCGTCGGCGCGCTCCTCGGCATTGGCTTTAATAATAGGCGCCGCCAGCCGGTCAACACACGCGATGCAGACGGCAATAATGATCAAAAACAAGACAAGCCGGATTTTTAACGCACGCCGCCGCTTCACCGAGCGCGCACCGATAGGGCGCCTGCGCCCTGCCGCAGGGGGCGCATACCAAAGCCGAGCGGTTCTCCGCCGCCAGCCGGGACGGCGACCGAAACGCACAGTCCTCGCACGCAAGACGCTTCACCTCCACAGTTCAGTGTATTCCCCAAACCGCGCTTGGTGCAAGTACTGCCGAAAACCACATCGAAAAACAACGCAAAATCGCTGTTTTTCTCCGAATTTATATCTCTCCTTTAGATTTTGCTTTCAAATATGCATTGATAAAGCCGTCGATATCGCCGTCCATCACCGCATTGATATTACCGTTTTCAAAATTGGTGCGATGATCCTTCGCCAGAGTATAGGGCATGAAAACATAGGAGCGGATCTGCGATCCCCACGCGATTTCCTTCTGAACGCCCTTGATGTCTTCAATTTTGTCCAGATGCTCGCGCTCCTTGATCTCAAACAGCTTGGATTTCAGCATTTTGAGTGCCTGATCTTTGTTCTGATGCTGACTGCGCTCATTCTGACAGGCGACGACGATACCCGTCGGGATATGCGTAATGCGCACCGCCGACGAGGTTTTATTGACCTTCTGACCGCCCGCGCCGGAAGAACGGTAGGTATCGACCTTCAAATCCTCGGGATTGATCTCGACCTGCACATCATCGTTGATCTCGGGCATAACCTCAAGCGAGGCGAACGAGGTATGCCGCCTGCCCGACGAATCGAACGGCGATACGCGCACCAGACGGTGCACGCCCGCTTCACTCTTGAGATAGCCGTAGGCATTTTTGCCCTCAATCAGAACAACCGCGCTTTTCAGCCCCGCTTCTTCGCCGTCGAGGAAGTCGAGCGTTTTCACCTTAAAACCGTGGCGCTCACCCCAGCGGTTATACATGCGAAACAGCATTTCGACCCAGTCCTGCGCCTCGGTTCCGCCCGCGCCCGCATGAAAGGTCAGAATGGCATTATTCGAATCATATTCACCGTTGAGCAGCGTCGTCAGCTTCATATTTTCCAGATGAACGATGAAATCATCCACTGCGGCGGTTACTTCCTCCGCCATAGAGTCGTCCCCCGCCTCATCCGCCATTTCGATCAGCGCTTTCGCGTCT
>JBJEQI010000317.1:0-4878 GCA_051881675.1 Acutalibacteraceae bacterium | reverse complement strand
GCTTTTTCAAACGATACCGTCGGCATGACCTCCACAATTCTGCCTCTGCCGCTTTGCTCGCAGGCGGAAAGTGCGATCTTGCGGTAACGGTCGGTCTTTTTCTTGGATTTTTGCTCGTCGGGGCGGGATACGCATCGGCGGCTGAGCACCGGCTGAATCGCATAAACGCCCAGCTCGACCGCCTTTTGAATGACGGTTTCCAGCTTGTCGCCCTTGGGCAGACACTGAAACAGCGTCACGTCGACCGACGGCTCCGCAGTGCATTTTTCAGAGGACACGACCTCGCAGAGCACGCCGCTAGTGGCAATATCGCGGATGACGCACGCATAGTCGACGCCGCCTATGCAAACGGTGACCGCCTCGCCGCATTTCATTCTCAGCACCCGTGCGCAGTGATGCGCGTTTTCTTCCCCGAGCGCGATGCAGTTGTCCGCCGAAAGGCGGGATTCGTTTTCAAAAAATTTCGGCATTTTTGACCTCTTATCAGCAGTAATATTTAAGATTTATTGCGAAAGACAGTCGCAAAGCTTTGCAAATTCCGCCAGCGACAGCTCCTCTGGGCGGGCGGTGGCTTTCAGCCCGCAGCGCTCCAGCGCCGCGAGTATTTCGCTTTTCGGAAGCGCCAGCCCCGCAGACAGCGAGTTGGACAGCGTTTTTCGCCGCATACAGAACGCCGCCTTGATCACGCGAAACAGCATTTGTTCGTTCTTTACTTCAATCGGCGGGTTCTCACGCAAAACAAGCTGAATCACGCAGGAATCAACCTTCGGGGACGGCATAAAGCACTCTCTTCCCACGAAGAACAGCTCGCGCGCCGCGGCATAATATTCCACCGCCGCCGTCACGGCGCCGCAGGCGCGGGAACCCATCTCGGCACAAAGGCGGTCCGCCGCCTCTTTTTGCACCATAACGGTGATGCTCTCGATCGGCAGCCCGCTCTCGAGCAGCATCATGATGATCGGCGATGTGATATAGTAGGGGAGATTGGCGCAAACGGCGACGCTCATTCCGCCGAACTTTTCGGCGATCAGCGATTTGAGATCCAGCTTCATAACGTCGCCGAAAACGACCTCGACATTTTCACAGCCGCTAAGCGTTTCCGATAAAACGGGCGCCAGCCGTCGATCTAACTCAATCGTCACGACCTTGGCGGCGCGCTTTGCCAGCTCGCGCGTCAAAACGCCCACCCCCGGGCCGATCTCAATCACGCCGATGCCGTCGATTCTCGCTTCATCCGCCATTTGCGGGCAAACGCCGCTGTCGATGATGAAATTCTGACCGAGCGCCTTGGAAAAGGTGAAGCCGTGCCGCGAGAGCAGCCGCTCAATGTAAGCAATGTCTGTCAGTTGGATATTTTCGTTCAAGCTACCTACCTCCGTTGGATTCAATACCATTGTAACACATTTTCTTCGGTAATTAAAGCAAAAAATCTTGAAAATACGCCGCAAATGGTGTAAAATATATAGTAAACCCGTTTGTTTTTCGATATTGCGGCGTTTTTCATCGCAGACGGAGCGTGCGCGTCGGTAGTATGCGGCGTGAACCGGCTCGGTATGCGGCAATTTGCCGGAGGTTTTTGAGATGAGCGAACTAAAAAGACGTGACAAAACGAATTATTATCTGGATATTGCGCAGACTGTTTCCGAGAGGGGAACCTGCCTGCGCCGCAATTTCGGCGCGATCATTGTCAACGACGATGAGATCGTTTCCACAGGGTACAACGGTGCGCCCCGCGGCAGGCAGAACTGCATCGACCTCGGGTATTGCCTGCGTGCGAAGAACAACATCCCGAGCGGCGAGCGGTATGAGATGTGTCGCTCGGTTCATGCGGAGGCGAATTGCATTATCAGCGCCCGTCGCCGCGATATGATCGGCGCGTCGCTCTATTTGGTCTGCGTCGACCCCGCGACTCACGCGATCGTGCCGCATACCACCTCCTGCTCGATGTGCAAGAGGCTGGTGATCAATGCGGGCATCGAGCGGGTGATCGTCCGCGAAACCGAGGAGGACTACACGGTTTATAAGGTATCCGACTGGATTGAGAACGACGAGTCGCTTGAGCTTCACGCAGGCTATTGAGCGCGCCGCTTTCATTCATCCGTTTTATAAAGCTGTGAGCTTTGCCGTTTGGCGAAGCGATCGGCTTTTCCCCGCGGCGGCATGGCTTGTGCCGTGGCGGGAGATCATATAAAGGAGCCGTTAAAAATGGCAGAAAAGTTTTACATTACCACCCCGATCTATTATCCGTCGGGCAACCCTCACATCGGGCACTGCTATACGACAGTCGCCTGCGATTCGATCGCGCGCTATAAGCGAATGCAGGGTATGGAGGTAATGTTTCTGACCGGCACGGACGAGCACGGTCTTAAAATCGAGCAAAAAGCCAAGGAGCAGGGAGTTACCCCCAAGGAATATGTCGACGGTATCGTTGAGAATTTCAAGAGGCTTTGGAGCTTCATGAATATCAGCTACGACCGCTATATCCGCACCACTGATGATTATCATGTCAGCGCCGTTCAAAAGATCTTCAAAGATTTATACGACAGAGGATACATCTATAAAGGCGAGTATAAGGGAAAGTACTGCACCCCCTGCGAGTCGTTCTGGACAGACAGTCAGCTGAAAGACGGCAAATGCCCCGACTGCGGCAGAGACGTTATCGACGCCTGCGAGGAGGCGTATTTCCTTAAAATGTCGCCCTTTGCCGACCGAATCGAAGACCTGCTGATCAACACCGATTATCTGCGCCCGAAGACCCGCGCGATCGAGCTGGTGAATAACTTTATTAAGCCGGGTCTGGAAGATCTCTGCGTTTCCCGCACCTCGTTTAAATGGGGTGTGCCGGTTTCGTTCGATGAAAAGCACGTGGTGTATGTGTGGATAGACGCGCTTTCCAACTATATCACGGCGCTGGGCTATGACAACGACGCGCATAACGATTATGACAAGTTCTGGCCCGCAGACGTCCACATGGTCGCCAAGGATATTATGCGTTTCCACGCGATCATCTGGCCCGCCATGCTCATGGCGCTGGAGTTGCCGCTTCCGAAGCATCTCGCCGTTCACGGCTGGATTACTTTCAACGGTCAGAAAATGTCGAAATCGATCGGCAATGTCGTGGACCCGTTTGTGCTCGGCGAGCGGTACGGCGCGGACGCGATTCGCTATCATATTTTGCGCGAGATGGCGCTCGGCGCCGACAGCTCGTTCTCGAATGAGATCATGATCGGACGCATTAATTCCGATCTTGCCAACGGGCTGGGAAATCTGGTTTCGCGCACCGTGGCGATGGTCGAAAAGTATTTCGGCGGCACGATTCCTGCCGAGCGCACGGCGGGCGAGTTTGACGATAAGCTGATCGAAACCTGCACGGCACTGCGGGATAAGGTCGATGAATTTGTTGATAATACGCAGCTGCAAAATGCGCTGGCGGAAATATTCAAGGTCGTTTCGGCGGCGAATAAGTATATTGACGAAACCGAGCCGTGGGTGCTGGCAAAGGACGAGGCGAATAAGCCCCGCCTTGCCGCTGTGCTGTATAATCTGGCGGAAGCGATCCGCATTGTGACTACGTTGCTGACGCCGTTTATGCCGTCGGTTATGCCCAAGGCTTTGGAGCAGATCGGCGCGTCGGAGATCGCCACCTATGAAAATGCCGATAAGTTCGGCGTTGCCAAGACCGTTACCGTTAAAAAAGGCGACGTGCTCTTTCCGAGAATTGATGTGGATAAAGAGATCGAGGCGCTGAATGCGATGCTCAAGGAGCAGATGGATAAGGCAAGCGCGCAAAATGAAAATGCGGCGTTTGTTCCGTTCGGCGAGGAAATTACGATCGACGATTTTGCCAAATGCGATCTTCGCGTGGCGCAGGTTAAAGCGTGCGAGCCGATCAAGCGCTCGAAAAAGCTGCTGCGCCTGACCTTGGACGACGGCTCGGGCGAGGATAGAATTGTCGCGTCCGGAATAGCAGCGTATTATACCCCCGAGGACCTGATCGGGAAAAAGGTGATCGTAGCGGCGAACCTGAAGCCGGCGGTTCTCTGCGGCGTGGAGAGCTGCGGGATGATTCTTGCCGCCGATACGGCGGACGGCGTCAGCGTTCTGTTTGCGCCCGACCTGCCTGTCGGCGCGAAGCTTCGGTAAATTGGGCTTTATCGGCGCTTGTTCGGATTTTTGAGGGAACGGAGGGCGGAATATGATCGACACACACGCGCATTATGACGATGAACGCCTTTGCGATGATGCGCTGATTCGGGAGGTATTCCGTCACGGCGTTCAAAAGATCGTCACCTGCGCCACCAACTTTGATAATGCCGAGCGCGTGCTGTCGCTCTGCGAGCGCTATGAGGGGATGTACGCCGCCATCGGCGTTTATCCGCATGAAACTGCGAAATATACGTGGGATGAGGCGCGGCTTTGCGCACTGCTCCGCCACAAAAAGGCGGTCGCCGTCGGCGAGATAGGGCTGGATTATTACTACGATGACGCCCCGCGCGAGGTTCAGCTTGAATGGGCAAAGCGCCAGATCGAGCTTGCGAATCGGCTGGGACTGCCGATCTCGTTTCATGACCGTGACGCGCACGGCGATTCGATGAACCTTATCCGGCAATATAAGCCGCGCGGCTCTGTGCATTGCTTTTCAGGGAGCGCTCAGATGGCGCGGGAGGTCGTCGCCTGCGGGATGTATATCGGCGTCGGCGGGGTTTTGACCTTTAAGAATGCGCGGGTTTTGCCCGATGTGGTTAAGTCCGTGCCGCTGACTCGCCTTTTGCTGGAAACCGACGCGCCGTATATGGCGCCGGTGCCGATGCGCGGCAAGACAAACCGCTCGGATTATATGATCTATGTCGCCGAAAAGATCGCGGAGATCAAGAATAT
>JBJEQI010000316.1:2381-4902 GCA_051881675.1 Acutalibacteraceae bacterium | reverse complement strand
CGTTTTGCAGCCCCCAAACGGATGCTGTAAAACACGGTTCATCCGACAAACAGACAGTTTTTGCGGCGTGTTCTCTTTGAACCCGCCGCTTGGCGTTTGCAGTCCCCTTTTTGCAATGAGCGCGAATAATCTCATGGCGCTCTCTCCCCTCGCATTTACTTTGATTCGGAATAAATGGTGGATAACATGGACTTTTTTCAAAAATTTGCCGATGAGTTCACGCTGAACTTCATTGAAGGCAACCGTTGGAAATATATTCTGACAGGTCTTGGGAACACCCTGCTGATCACTTTGGCGGCGGTTGTGCTGGGCATCCTGATCGGATGCGTCGTCGCGATCATCCGCTCCACGCACGATACAACGGGAAAATTCAAGATCGGCAACGCGATCTGCCGCGTGTATCTGACGATCATCCGCGGCACCCCGACCATGATTCAGCTGTTGATCATCTACTTTGTTATCTTCGGCTCGGTCAATGTGCCGAAGCTGCTGGTAGCGATCCTGTCGTTCGGCATCAACTCGGGCGCCTACGTCGCCGAGATCTTCCGCGGCGGCATCATGTCGATCGACAAGGGGCAAAACGAGGCGGGGCGCAGCCTTGGCCTCACCTATGCGCAAACGATGATACATATCATTATCCCGCAGGCGTTAAAGGCTTCCCTGCCCGCGCTCTGCAACGAGTTCATTGTCTTGCTGAAAGAAACCTCGATCGGCGTTTATATCTCGCTCCCCGACCTGACCTATGCCGGAAACCTCATCCGTTCGCAGACCTACTCGGCGTTTATGCCGCTGATTGCGATCGCGATCATCTATCTGGCGCTGGTTATGCTTCTCACCTTTTTATTCAACAAGCTGGAAAGGAGATTGAGAAAGAGTGAACACTGAGAATAACTGCGCTCCCGCAAACGACGTTTTGATTCGGGTCGAGGGACTGAAAAAATCTTTCGGCGACATTGATGTTCTCAACGGCATTGATATTGATATTCACAAGGGGGATGTTGTGGTCGTTGTCGGGCCTTCCGGCTCGGGCAAGTCCACATTCCTGCGCACTCTAAACCTGCTTGAAACTCCAACCGACGGCACAATCACCTTTGAAGGCGTCGATATTACCGATAAGAAGGTGGATATCAATCTGCACCGCCGCAAAATGGGTATGGTCTTTCAGCAGTTTAACCTTTTCCCGCATATGGACATTCTGAAAAATATGACCATTGCGCCGATGAAGCTGCTCGGTCTGAGCAAGGCGGAGGCGGAGAGCCGCGCGCTGGATTTGCTCAAAACCGTCGGTCTGGAAGACAGGGCGCACGCTTATCCCTCTCAGCTTTCGGGCGGTCAGAAGCAGCGTATCGCGATCGTCCGCGCACTGTGTATGCAGCCGGACGTCATGCTTTTCGATGAACCGACCTCCGCGCTCGACCCCGAAATGGTCGGCGAGGTCTTGGAAGTCATGAAGTCGCTGGCTAAAGGCGGCATGACGATGGTCATCGTTACGCACGAAATGGGCTTTGCGCGCGAGGTTGCCAACCGCGTCGTCTTTATCGACGAGGGCGTGATCATGGAGTCCGCTCCGCCTGCCGAATTCTTCGGCAATGCAAAGTCGCCCCGACTGAAAGACTTTTTGTCCAAGGTGCTGTAAGCGTCGCCCATAATTATGATTGATAAAAAGCTGACCCCCGAAACGAGGGTCAGCTTTTTTGTGTGAGGAAAAACATCACTTTTCAAACTGTAATTTACCTCAATTGATAAACGTATTGCCACCGCATGAAAACCTTTTATCGTTTATATTGCTCGGCAGCTCGGTAACCTCCAAAACCCAATCCTTAATATTGACCAGCAGCTTCACGTTCTCTTTTTTGACGAAAAAATACGGTGATAAGTCGCTTAAGCAGTCAATATCCTCGTGAATCCCCCATGCGCAGAAATCCAATACCCGCTCGAGCTTTGTCATTTTCTTTCTTCTGGTTAAATTATATATTTCACAAGGCGGGGCGAAGTATTCCTGTAATATCGCGGGATAGGAGAATATTTTGTTTTGGTACTTGTCCCGATCCAATTCTTTTCTCATAGACAGTGCGGGCAGCTGATTTTCAGTATTCAGCAGATAATCGACCGTGACACCGAACATTTTGGCTAATTCCTGCAAGTTGCCGATGTCCGGCGTCCCTCTGTCGGTTTCCCATTTTGTGATTGCCTGTCTTGAAACATTCAGAATGTCGGCAAGCTGTTCCTGCGACAATCCGAATTTCTTTCGCATTCCCTTTAATTTTTGACCGAGCGTCATAAGTCATCCGCTCCTTTCTAACCTAATTCTACCACAAAACGCCGAAAATGAACACCCTCATTGCTTTACAAAGCCGCTACTTATCGTAGCGATCGCCAAATTACGCCAATACGCAAAAAAGTCAATCCGCCAAGGGTCGGGTTGACCTTTTGCATAGATAGGAATTTTCACATCATGGATGATCAATCAATCTTTTGACTTGTAATACAGCATACAATGGCAATACCCCTCAAAATCGGG
>JBJEQI010000316.1:0-2281 GCA_051881675.1 Acutalibacteraceae bacterium | reverse complement strand
ATCAATCTTTTGACTTGTAATACAGCATACAATGGCAATACCCCTCAAAATCGGGGTCTGCTATTTGCTCGCGGAACTCCTTGCACATGCCTTTATACTCTTCCGTCATCTCCAGGCGGCAAGGGCAGTAGCCGTTTTTCTCTTTCAGCCCCTTTTTCACCATCGCAACAATTTCCTTATCCTCGTTCAATCGAATAGCCATTACTGTTCCTCCTTTTGAGTAAGCATCATTTTGACGATTTCGCGGTCGGTTTCGCGCATACCGATTTTGCCTATATACCCGACGCAGCCGATCGTTTCATCCGCCTCTTCTTTTAATATGCCGGTAAACGCCTGATATGCCTTGCCGTTCATCGCCAGAAAATGCGCCATCATTCCCGCGTCAATGCTGGTGGCGATTTTAGCGGTGCAGGATATTTTCGCTCCGTCGCACAAAATGCCGGGAATATTGGCGAGCGTATTGTCAATGGTCGCTTTGATCTGCTCCACCGTACCGCCCGCCATATAGGTGATTGCCGCGCAGGCGGCGCAGGAGGCGGAAACGGTGCCGCAGAAGGCGGAGAGCTTGCCTATGTAATCCTTTTGATGAATAGTCAGCAAAGCGGAGAATATCAGCCCCCGATACAGCTTTTCCTGCGGGATGCTGTTTTCCCTGGCATACACAATGACCGGCACCGAAGACGCGATTCCCTGATTTCCGCTGCCCGAATTGATAATGACCGGCATATCGCAACCGCTCATGCGCGCCTCGGACGCCGCCGCGGCGAGAGATTTCATGCGGGTGACAACACCGTCCGCATAAGACGCGCGGATCGTGTGGCCGATATGCCGCCCGTAATCGCCCGACATACCCTCGTAGGCAATATCCATATTGCAGCGAATCTGGCGATCAAAAATCGGTTTAAACAAGAACAACCTGCGGTTCAAGCGTTTCCATCATTGCTTCAAGTCCGGCGGAAAAATAATATTTATTTTCTCTGCCATCAAAGCAACCGTATGTGCCGATTGCCACGATGCTATGCTTCTCTGCACCGAGGAAGGCAATCTTCTCGGGGAAGTACTTGGTAGTATAGGTGTATTCATTACCCCAGCGGATTTGCGGAATAACATATTGGCCGCGCCGTTGATAGTAACTGCCGATTGCGCGGTTGCGATATATATTCGCAAGCTGAACCGTAAGAGGCGCATCCCGATACAGAGAACAGTCGGGACTAATCAGCGCCTTGAACCTGCCGAAATCATCAATGTAGTCTTGGGGAGAGCGAAGTACCTCTGCGAAATTGATATCCTTTTCATAAAAACCAATAGCTTCATTGAAGCTCGGCGCACGATGCCGAACAGAAAAAGGCGTAATCCCCTCGGGAATAATAATCTGCGGCGGTGCTTTAATAATGGGAATACCCAGCGGTAACGCAAAGGTAGCACCTGCAACCAACTCGGGATTGCACCCATCGTCAAGATTTGCTTTAATTCTTCTCATCACAATTTACCTCCGTATTGAGTGTAATGTTAAAAAATATTATAATAAAAACTCCAATCATAAAAAATCACCGCATAGATGCGCGCAGAATTCACCTACCGTTTTGATAGGAGCGTTCTGCAATGTAGCACATCTATGCGGCTTATTTGCAAGTAACATCATATTCGGTTGTCGGGTGTACTAAGGAGGGCGATCACCGCCAATCTCAACTTTCACATCGCCTTTGCTGGCGGCGCACTTCAGCAAGACCTTTAAGGGTTGCATGAGCCGTTCTTCCAACTTTATCACAAAGCAGTGCTTATGTATAGGACACTGCAAAGGGCATTTGTAAATATAGCCGTTATTATTCATACTTTTTGCCTCCAAGCAAAGCGGTGTTAGATGTTCGCATTTTTCTAACGCATTATTCTTTTTTATGGGAACAGGCATAGAACATCCCGTTCCCATTAAATGTGGGGATTGAAATTCCAATCCAAGATTTCAAGCTCTTGAAGCCTGTAGCACATCGGCGAATAGTTTACACCGAACAGGCGACCGACCTCTTTGATTTTCGGTTTTATATCATAACCGAAAGCAAGACGGTGCTGACCGTCATAATTCAAAACTTCTTTTGCCGCCAACTTAACCGCTTCTCTCGGCATTAAAAATACGGCGGCTGCATAGTTGGCTTGGCGTTCAATGTGATACAGGGCAGAGTTCCTGTCGCTCTGATCCTTTTCATATCCCGAAAGAGATTTCGACATATGACCTGCGTGGCCGAAGGATTTTTGATGCTTATCAAAATGAAAACACTCGTGGATT
>JBJEQI010000315.1:0-4925 GCA_051881675.1 Acutalibacteraceae bacterium | reverse complement strand
GGCTAAGCCGCTGAATTTTTGCTAAATAAAATAAATCCGCCCCGAAAAAATCGGAGCGGATTTTTCATCATTCAAATCGGTTCAAACGATGAACTGCGAAAGACGAATTATTTGCCTGCCTTTTTCTCAAGAGCGGCAAACTTCTCTTTTGCATATTCTTCAGCCTTTGTGAACAGAGTTTCCGCCTTGTCGGGGAATGCTCTCTGCAGCGAGCTGTAACGAACCTCATTCAGAATGAAGTCGCGGTATTCGGCAGTCGGAGCCTTGGAATCGAGCATAAAGGGATTCTCATCGGTTTCAGCCTTGCGGGGATCGTAACGGAAGAGGTTCCAGTAGCCCGAAGCAACAGCCGCCTTTTCCTCGGTCTGCGCGATGGTCATGCCGCCCTTGATACCGTGGTTGATACACGGCGCATAGCAGATGATGATCGACGGACCGTTGTAGCTCTCCGCCTCGTTGAACGCCTTGATGCACTGGTTCATATCGGCGCCCATCGAAACCTGAGCAACATAGACATAGCCGTAGCTCATAGCGATCGCGGCGAGGTCTTTCTTCTTGGTGACCTTTCCGCTGGCGGCGAACTGAGCGATCGCGCCGGTCGGAGTAGCCTTAGAAGCCTGACCGCCTGTGTTGGAGTAAACCTCGGTGTCGAATACAAGGATGTTGACGTTCTCATTCTGAGCGATAACGTGATCAAGACCGCCGAAGCCAATATCATAAGCCCAGCCGTCGCCGCCGAGAATCCAAACGGACTTCTTAGCGAGCTGATCTTTTTCGGCAAGGATAGCCTTAGCGTCTTCGTTATCGGGGCAAACCTCGGCAAGCTTCTCAGCATAAGCTTTTGCCGCCGCTTTGTTTGCCGTGCTGTCGTCGTAGGTTTCGATCCAAGCCTTCGCCGCATCTTTTACGCAGTCGCAAACGTCCGACTCAAGCAGAGCGTTTGTATGGCTGAGCAGTCTTTCGCGGGTAGCCTTGGTAGCGATATACATACCGTAACCGAACTCGGCGTTGTCTTCAAACAGCGAGTTCTGCCAAGCGGGACCGTGGCCCTCTTTGTTGACAGTATAAGGAGTTGAGGGAGATGAACCGCCCCAGATCGAGGAGCAGCCTGTTGCGTTGGCAATATACATCTTATCGCCGAAGAGCTGTGTTGCCAGCTTAGCGTACGGTGTTTCACCGCAGCCTGCGCAAGCGCCCGAGAACTCGAGCAGCGGCTGCTTGAACTGGCTTCCCTTAACGGTGGTGGGCTTGAACTTAGCGGCAACCTCTTCCTTGTCGGAGGTGGTGATCGCATAGTTGTAAGCTTCCTGCTGATCGCGCTGGGTGTCAAGCGGCTGCATGGTGAGCGCCTTGTTGCCCTTCATGCCGGGGCAGACATTCGCGCAGGAGCCGCATCCGGTACAGTCGAGAACCGAGATGGTCATGGCGAACTTCATGCCGGGAACGCCGGTCATATCTTTCATCTTCATCGAAGCGGGAGCGTTCGCCGCTTCTTCCTCGTTCAGAGCGAACGGACGGATAACCGCGTGCGGGCAGACATAGGAGCAGAAGTTGCACTGGATGCAGTTGTCGAGATTCCATACAGGAACGTCAACAGCAATGCCGCGCTTCTCGAAAGCGGAGGAGCCGAGCGGAACCTCGCCGTTTGCGTCGTTGACAAAAGCGGAAACGGGGAGGGAGTTACCTCTCTGAGCGTTGATCGGAACGAGGATGTTGTTGACATAATCAACCAGTCTGCCCTCGCCTTCGAACTTCGGAATGTTGAGGTCGCCCTCGGCGGTTTTCCACGACTCGGGAACATCGACCTTTACAGCGCCGTCAATACCGCTGTCGATAGCGTCGTAGTTCATCTGGACGATCTTGTCGCCCTTTCTGCCGTAGGTCTTCTTAGCCGCTTCTTTCATCAGCTTGACCGACTCATCAACCGGCATAATGCCTGAAATCTTGAAGAACGCCGCCTGAAGAACGGTGTTGATTCTGCCGCGCAGGCCGAGCTTCTTGTCGATCGCGGTGGCGTTGATGGTGTAGAACTGGATGTTGTTGTTGGCGATATATGCCTTTACCTTGCCGGGCAGGCGGGCATCCAGCTCCTCGCCCTCCCACGGGCAGTTGAGCAGGAAAGTTCCGCCGGGCTTAACGTCGTCGACAATGTCATACTTGTCTATGTATGAGGGATTGTGGCAGGCAACAAAGTCGGCCTTGGAAATGAGATAGGTCGATTTGATCGGAGTTTTACCGAAACGCAGGTGCGAAACGGTTACACCGCCCGACTTTTTCGAGTCGTATGAGAAATAGCCCTGCGCATACATATCGGTGTTATCGCCGATGATCTTGATCGAGTTTTTGTTAGCGCCGACAGTACCATCTGCTCCGAGACCCCAGAACTTGCAGGAGTGCGTTCCTTCGGGAGTGGTATCGGGATCCTCGGTAACGGTGAGCGAAAGGTTGGTCACATCGTCTTCAATGCCGATTGTGAAGCGCTTTTTCGGCTCGGCGGCGATCATGTTGTTATAAACAGCGATGATCTGACCGGGAGTGGTGTCTTTCGAGCCGAGACCGTATCTGCCCGAGGTTACGCTGACATTCTTGAACTTGGAGTCAAAGAGAGCGGCGACAACGTCGAGATAAAGCGGTTCGCCGATCGAGCCGGGCTCCTTGGTACGGTCGAGAACGGAAATGCTCTTGACAGTATCGGGGATAGCGTCGATCAGGTGCTTAGCGGAGAACGGACGATAGAGGTGAACCTTAACAAGGCCGACCTTTTCGCCGCGCGCGTTGAGGTAATCAATGGTTTCTTCAGCGGTTTCGCAAACCGAACCCATAGCGATGATAACACGCTCTGCGTCGGGCGCGCCGTAGTAGTTGAACAGCTTATAATCGGTGCCGATCTTCGCGTTGATCTTGTTGAGATAGTCCTCGGTAACGCCGACGATCGCGTCATAATACTTGTTGCAGGACTCTCTTGCCTGGAAGAAGATGTCGGGGTTCTGAGCGGTACCGCGCTGAGCCGGATGCTCAGGATTGAGCGAACGGCGGCGGAACTCATTGACAGCGTCCCAGTCGATGAGGTCTTTCAGGTCGTCGTTGTCCCAAACTTCGATCTTCTGAATCTCGTGCGAGGTTCTGAAGCCGTCGAAGAAGTGAACAAAGGGAACTCTGCCTTTGATCGCCGAAAGATGAGCAACGGCGGCAAGATCCATAGCCTCCTGCGGGCTGTTCGAGCAAAGCATGGCATAACCGGTCTGGCGGCATGCATAGATGTCGGAATGATCACCGAAGATGTTGAGCGCGTGCGAAGCTACGCAGCGAGCCGAAACATGAATAACGCTGGGGAGAAGCTCGCCCGCCATTTTATACATGTTCGGGATCATCAGAAGAAGACCCTGCGAAGCGGTATAGGTGGTGGTAAGAGCGCCCGCGGCGAGAGAGCCGTGAACCGCGCCTGCCGCGCCGCCTTCAGACTGCATTTCGGAGATTTTGACCTGCTGTCCGAAAAGATTTTTTGCACCGGCAACAGCCATTGTGTCAGTAACTTCAGCCATGACCGAAGACGGGGTGATCGGGTAGATCGCGGCGACGTCGGTAAACGCATAAGAAGCATGAGCGGTGGCGGTGTTGCCATCCATGGTTTTCATTTTTCTTGCCATGAATAATTGCCTCCTGTAAATTTTAGTTAACTTAATACTTACCGAAATAAGTATAAAATGTCACAATTTATTTTATCACGTTTGACGGCGGTTGTAAAGCGGTATTTGCGAAAAATCGCACGGTTTTCCCAAAAAAATGTGAAATAATTATCAAATTCTGAACGATGACCGCCAATCGGTTTACATAATTATTATATCGGGTATGAGTCAGCCGCCGCGTTCGGCACGGGGGGAGGTCTGCCAAAATAAATCGCCCCGAAGCGAAAGAGCCGTTTCGCTTCGGGGCGGTGCTATACATAACAGGTTGTCGGTGACAGACGTAAGGGATGAGCGGTCAGCGCTCGCCCTCGCTGTCGGCTGATTTGAGCGCGGTGATGCCGTCCAGCCCCAGCTCGGCAAGCTGAGCTCTATCGCCCGCGGCGGGAGCGCCCGACATCAGCTCGCGCGCGTTTTGCATCTTCGGGAACGCGACCACATCGCGCAGCGAATCGACGCCGAGCATGACCATGCAAAGGCGGTCAAGCCCCAGCGCCATGCCGCCGTGCGGGGGAGCGCCGTATTTGAACGCGCCGACGAGGAATCCGAATTTTTCCTCGATCTCTTCGTCGCTCATGCCGAGCGCCGAGAACATCTTATCCTGCAAATCGGGGTCGGTGATACGAATCGATCCGCTTGACATCTCATACCCGTTGATTACCAGATCATACGACTTCGCCCGAACCTTTTCGGGGTCGGAGTCGAGATACTGCACGCACTCGTCCACGGGCGCGGTAAAGGGATGATGCATCGCGTTCCAGCGGTCATTCTCCTCATCGTACTCAAAGAACGGCATTTCGGTTATCCAGAGAATGTCGAAGCGGTCTTTCGGGATAATATCCAACTTTTTCGCCATTTCCAGGCGCAGTGAGCCGAGCACCGAAAGCGCGGTGTTCTTCTTATCGGCAACGATCACGATGATATCGCCCGTTTCGGCGCCGCAACGGGAAATGACAGCGTTCATCTCGTCTTCGGTCATGAATTTGCCGAATGAGGAAGCGACCGAATCCTCGGTCAGGCGGACCCATGCAAGCCCTTTCGCGCCGATGCCTTTCGCCGTGTCGGTCAGCTTGTCGATCATCTTGCGGGTATATACGCCCGCGGCGTTTTTCGCACAGATCGCGCGAACGGTGCCGCCCGCCGCGACAGCGCCCGAGAAAACGGAGAATCCGCAGTCTTTGGCAATATCGTCGAGGTTCTTGATCGTCATATCAAAGCGGGTGTCGGGCTTATCCGAGCCGT
>JBJEQI010000314.1:0-4937 GCA_051881675.1 Acutalibacteraceae bacterium | reverse complement strand
ATAACCTCGAGAAAACCGCCGTAATGGATTATCTCTTTGTATTTGTTCGGGTCAGGTGTAGCCGTCGCAACCAGTTTGTATTTGATACCTTGAAATTTGTTCAAAAATGTTTGATATGTTTTACTGCCGAACGACCGCAGGACAGATGCCTCGTCCAAACATATTGCGTTGAAATACTTCGGGTCAATGTCGCCGTCACGCACACGCTCATAATTCGTCATCAATATCGGCTCATCCGCCGCCTTGATTTCGTCCATATTGCGAACATATCTCGGCGGTGTGATGTGAAGCAGTTCTTGTGCGTCGTGTGTAAATTCCTGTTTTACGCCGAGCGGTAAAACAATCAGCGCTTGACCGCCTTGCTTTTCGGTTACTACTCTGCAAAATTCCAACTCTTGCACCGTTTTACCTAATCCGAAGCTCTCAAACAACGCTCGCCTACCGCCTTTAATTGCCCATTTTACCGCTTGCTTTTGGTGCGGCTTTAGGCAGTCGGATAATTCGCTTTCGTCTATTTCAAATCCTGTTTCGGGTGCCGTTTGAATTTTGCTGTGCAAAAACTCGTCATAGTTCATTCTTCAATCTCCTTTATGCGCATTTCGGAAATTCCGTTAGGCTATATCTCGCATAATGCGTAAGCTCGCCGTATCGGTTCTTGCCGCATTCAATCTTTGTGTAGATTATATATCCTTGGTTCTTTAGGTCGTTTATGCGGCTCGCAAGCCTATATACGCCCAGTTCACTCATAGCCTCTGCCGATGTGATACTGCCGAAATCCTGCATATATTTGATAATGCGCTCGCATTGTGTCATTTTCGCCATATCCGCCACCGTTAGAACGGCAAATCGCCGTCATCAATTTCAGTTTCATCAAAATTGCTTTCGTCAACTTGAACATCAGCCGCATTTCCGCTTTCGGATTTTGAGCCGCAGAAATTCGCATTATCAACGAGTATCTCAAACGCGTTTCGCTTGTTGCCGTTCTTGTCGGTGTACTGGCGCTGTTGAATACTGCCGTTTATGGCAATCATCGTGCCTTTGTGAAAATACTTGGATATAAATTCCGCCGTCCCCCGCCATGCCACGCAGTTGATAAAGTCCGTCGCCCGTTCGCCGTTTACCTCGCGGTTTCTTTCCACCGCGACAGCGAAAGAGCAGACGCTCACTCCGTTGTTGGTTGTTTTCAGTTCCGGCTCGGCTGTCAGCCTGCCGTTAATGGCGCAAATGTTCAGCATAGATTGTTTCCTCCTTAAATTTTGTCGTGAATATACTTCGGATCGGCGATCGTCACGCCGCGCCCGGTTTTGTCATAAAGCTCGGCGGTGATCTCAACGCCGTTTTTGCCCTTGCGGTAAATGACCGCCGAGACATAGCTGTATTCGATCACTCCGTACAGCGGATGAGATAACACCACCGCCCTGCGGTCTTGCAGTGCCTGTTTCAGTTCCTCGTTGCTCATGCGTCCTCCTCACCATCCGATACTGTCAAAATCGTTGAAACTGCCGTTGATCTTTCCGATGTCGTAGGACGGGCGGGGTTTCGGCGCAGGATCGGATTTTGCCCAGCTGAGTATCGCAAGATAATGCGATTTGTACTTGTATCCTTTCATCTCAATCGCACGGGACATATGCTCGATCTTTTCCGAATAGCTGTCGGGGAACTGCGCTTTCAGCTTCCCGTATTCCTCATCGGTCAAAAGAATATTGCGGTATGTTCCGTATTTGTGTTTCGGCGGTCTACCGCCGGGTGGCGTATTCTCTCCTTTACTTTTCTTTAATTTTGTTTTCTTTTCTTTACTTTGTGAATTATTGCATACATTTTCGGGGTTAATGTCAACATTTACTCGGTTATTGCATACAGAACCCGCTATTCGGTCAGCATGAACCAAGAGGTATTTGTTTTCAACTCGGATTTCCTTACGGCGATTAACAGCCTCAAAATATCGCTCCTGAATTCCCTTGGAGGTCAGCACCTGATATTTATCATAGATTTCCTTATCAAAAATACCTCTCCTGACAGCGGCACTCACTATTTCGGAAACGACCTTACCACCATCGCCGAGACCCAGTCTTCGCGAAAACAATAAGGCAACCTCCTTTGTCCATTCACAGTAGTAACCATGCTCTCCGTAAATCTTCTGGAACAGCTTAACAACTACCGCAAATCCCGTTAATCCGTATTCTGCCTCTATCAGTTCAAATTTGGTATCCAATACCGTATCCAGCGGAAAATAATCAACCCCGTCCTTAATCGGGCGAGCCAAATCCCCACCTCCCTATCCTCAATCGGTCTTCTGCCCATGCGGGATACTGCTTTTGCAGATGCGCCTTTACCGCCTGCCGAATGTCCTCTCTGAGCGCCGTGTCCGCTCCGTTGTCGAGCGCTGTGTGGCAGTCAAGGCAAAGCATACATAGATTCATCGGCACTCCCAGCCCGCCGAGCGAGCGCGGGATATAATGCGCCGTTTGCAGACGGTTCGGATTGCCGCAATAGACGCACCTGCCGCCGTCGCGCTCGTATACCTCGCGCCGTACCCGCTGCGAAATATCGCAGGCTGCGCTCATACGGCTTCCCATAAGCTCACCAGCCTTTCAATCTCATCGGGGGTCTTCGTTTCGATCTCCAAGTCCTCGCACTCCTGCACCACACGGTCGATCAGCACGCTCATCTGCTTGGTGTTGTAGCTCGAGGAACCGTAGAAAAACCGAATCAGCTGCCACTCGCTGTCCGTATCGTCGACCACCTCGGTCGGCCAGCCGATTCCGAGCTTCTCCCATGCCTTGCGCAGAGTGGGCGCGTCGCTCCGCGGCAGAGTGATGTCCTTGAATGCGCCGACCTCGCGAATAAATCCCCGATAAATCTCCACCGCAGGAATAGACAGCACCTGCGCCATCTGCCCGATCAGCTGCCACATATACTTATTGGCGTCAAGGCTCCGCTTTTGCCTGTGTTCGGTGATCACAATATCATAGAGCTTGTCGGGACAAAGCGTGCCGAGCATCCATTTCAACTGAGCCAACACGCGCAGATGACCGCTGCCCCGAAAGGTGATTGTCTGCTTCATGTCTGTGCCGCCCTGCTCGCCTTGACGCAGGCAGCGCACATCCCGAACCGCCGGATGACCGCTTCGGGATACAGCGGTTCACCGTCTATTTTGACCCCCTTAACCTCTTTGCCGCACCGCGGGCAGATCACCGCGGCGGGTTTGTCCGCGGGTTTATCCACCGCGGCAGGTTTGTCCGAAACAGGCAGGCGGTCATACTTCGATGCATCCTTTTCATAGTAAATGTCCGCCCCGATTCCGAGCGATTTACAAGCAACCGAAATCGCATCGGTCAGCGCCTTTTTGAAACATTCGTCATCGGTGAACATCCCGTTTTTCTCTTTCGACACAAACATCGCGCCGCCTGTTCCCGGGATTGGACGGCTCATTTCCTCGCCGTATTTGACGAACAAATTGATGTCGACGCTTGCCATGATTTCACCGTTTGCGCCGCCGTGTAGCTCCTTGCGGGTAATCTCGTAGTCCCAGCCGCTGCCGCAGGGACCAAACGCCTCAGTCAGTTTCTTGATCCGCCACATCGGATTGATGTCGGTTTTGCCCTTCAATCTGCCTGCCGTAATCGGGCGCTTAGCGCTGTCCGGTACGGATCTGAATTGCTCATACAGTTCCAAATTGATCATTTTTCATCCACTCCTCATTTAATCTGAATATTTCCTATCATTCAGGATCATTCGTCATCCCCGCTCCTGTATCTGTAAATGCTTGCAAACAGCGCACGATTCGATTTGCTTTTGCTCCATTTCAAATATTTCAGCAGCAGCTCGGGGGATTGCTGCAGCAGTTTCTCGAAATCATCCTCCGAGTAGCACGCTGTCTGCGCGATCGCCCGTTTGATCCGATCGCTATATGCGCTGCGATAGGGCTCTCCTGCCTGCGAAAAAGCATATTTCCACAGCTTTTCCCGAATAACAAACTCCTTGATCGGCGCGTCGCACCGTGTGCGGGATAGGTATTCCCCGATCGTCATCAGCGGCCGCGTCCCTGCGCAAACGCAACGGGGAGAAAGCATCTCTCTGCCGACCAAATGAAGCTTCAGGCAGGTCGGACACACGCGCCATTCCGTAAGGGGCGGACGGGAATCATCCTCTGCCTTGAATTCGGCAACGGTCGGCAGATTGTACCATGTCGCGCCCTCGTTCATCCCTCTTCCTCCATTGTATAAAAGCTATAACGATTGTCGGCGTCCTGCGCCATATTTCTCCAATCGCGCAAGCTGAAGACTTCCGCATCATCCACCTCATCCGCCCACTTGTCCACCACCCTGACGTCGTCGCCCTCAAAGCACAGCCTCGCCGCCTGCTCCCATGTCAGATCGCGATATTTCATTTTTTCTCTCTCCTTTTCGCTAAAATCCGCCCGTATACGCCGCACTCGACGAGCGGCACCTCGCGGACGATCTCCACCCGTCCTGTCCGCACCTTGCCGTCGGTATCTTTCGGGCAGACAATGTCTGCAATCCTTGCTTTTACCTCAAGAATCGCAAGATCGTCCCAATCTCTGCCAAAATTCAGCGCAAACTGCATGGTTGAGATATGAATTCCTTTGCCGCATTTATTCTGAACGGCGGTATCGACACCATCCTCACGCTTGACCTCCCCGACCACATATTCAAATCTCCGATCTCGGTCGGAGTAATATCTGCCGTCGTGCTTTCTGACCGCCTTGTATAGCGTTGCGCTTTCGCCGTCGTGTTCTATGCCGTAAAAATCGAGAAATTCAGCGGTGTTCTCGGGATTATGCACCTCCCGCGCATTTCCGCGCAACTGTATCACAGCGCGCTCGCTGCGTCTGACCACCTGAACGTTGCCGCAAGCCTCAACAGTGGCGTTGCCCCAAGCCTTAACAGTGGCGTTGTCCCAAGCCTCAACAGTGG
>JBJEQI010000313.1:0-4940 GCA_051881675.1 Acutalibacteraceae bacterium | reverse complement strand
AAAGCTTCGAATCAGCGGGCTGGACGAGGTTATAAAGCGTGAAACAGCGGCGGGCAAGCCGTTGCTCGGCATCTGCCTCGGTATGCAGCTGTTGTTTGATAAAAGCTATGAATACGGCGAGCATAAGGGGCTTGGGCTGATCGGCGGCGCGGTGCGCCCGATCGCCGATGTGACCGACGGCTCGCTCAAAATCCCGCATATCGGCTGGAATTCGCTGCATTTTCCCGAAGACCGGCCCCGCTCGCCGCTGTTTAAGTATATCCGCGAGGGCGATTTTGTCTATTTTGTTCACTCCTATTATGCCGCCGACTGCGATCAAAGCGTCATCGCGCTGACCGATTACGGCGCGCCGCTGACGGCCGCCGCCGCGTGCGGCAATGTGTTCGGCGTGCAGTTTCATCCCGAAAAAAGCGGAGAAACAGGGCTTTTGATCCTGAAAGCGTTTTGCGAACTTTAAGTAAATGAGGTTCGTGCGGTTTTGCATGAACTCAAAACGATCGGAGACTGATTTATGAATATTTTTCCCGCCGTTGACCTGATCGACGGCAAAGCGGTCCGCCTGCAAAAGGGCGACTACGATAAAATGACGGTATACAGCGACTCGCCGCTGAAAGTCGCGCAGTATTTTGAGCGGTGCGGCGCTGAGTATATCCATATGGTCGACCTTCAGGGCGCTCTGCGCGGGGCGCAGGGCAATGTGACCGACAATATCGAAACGGTTTTGGAGGTTTGCCGAAATACAGCGCTGAAAATCGAGGTCGGCGGCGGAATCCGCAATATGCAGGTGATCGAGCGGTATCTCAACAGCGGCGTGCTTCGCGTGATTCTCGGCACCGCGGCGATTGAGGACCGCGGCTTTCTCGAGTCGGCGGTCCGCCGCTTCGGCGATCATATCGCGGTCGGAGCGGATATTAAGGACGGATTTGTTGCCACCCACGGATGGACCAAGGCCTCCGAACTCACCTGCGATGCATTTTTGGCGGAGCTTGACGCGATCGGCGTGCGCACTGTGATCTGCACCGATATTTCCAAGGACGGCATGATGAACGGAACCAATCTTGCGCTTTACCGTGAGCTGAACCGCCGATACAGCATGGATCTGATCGCGTCGGGCGGCGTATCTTCGCTTGCCGACGTTGCCGCGCTGCGGGATATGGGAGTTTACGGCGCCATTCTCGGCAAGGCAATCTACACCGGTGCCGTTGATCTGACCGAAGCGCTGAAAACAGCCAAAGCGGAGGGATAATTATGATTACCAAACGAATTATTCCCTGTCTGGACGTGCGCGACGGCAGGGTGGTCAAGGGCGTGAATTTCAAGTCTTTGAGCGATGTTTCCAGCCCCGTAACGCTCGGCAAGTTTTACAGCGACAGCGGCGCCGACGAGCTGGTGTTTTATGATATTACCGCGTCGAATGAGAATCGCGCGTTGTTCACCGACATCTTAAAGGAGGTCGCTTCGACGATATTTATTCCGCTGACCGTCGGCGGCGGAATCAACTCGGTCGCCGATTTTGAGCGGGTTCTTTCCTGCGGGGCGGACAAGGTCAGCGTCAATTCGGGCGCGATCAAAAATCCCGCTCTGATCGGCGAGGCGGCGAAGATCTACGGCGATCAGTGCGTGGTGCTTTCCTGCGACATCAAGCGGGTCGGCGGCGAATTTCACCTGTTTTTGAACGGCGGCAGAATCGACACGGGGCTGGACGCGATCGAGTGGATCAAGCGCGGCGTGGACAGCGGCGCGGGCGAGATCGTCGTCAACAGCATCGACACCGACGGGGTGAAGCGCGGGTTTGATATTGAACTGCTGCGTATCGTCTGCGAGGCGGTCAGCGTTCCCGTGATCGCGTCGGGCGGCGCGGGTTCGACGGAGGATTTTATCCGCCTGTTTGACGAGATCCCCGACATCGACGCCGCGCTTGCCGCGTCGGTCTTCCACTTCGGCGAGATCGAGATTCCCGCCTTAAAGCAGCGCCTGAAATCCGCGGGCGTTCCTGTGCGGATATAGTTTATTGAGAGGAATGAATGTATCATGATCAAAATTGATGAATTAAAGTTTGACGAAAAGGGACTGATTCCCGCGATCGTGACCGATTATAAAACGGGGAAGGTTCTGACGCTTGCGTATATGAACCGCGAGAGCCTCGAAATCAGCCTGAAAGAGAAAAAGACCTGCTTTTTCTCGCGCTCACGCCGGCAGCTGTGGCGCAAGGGGGAAACCAGCGGCAATTTTCAGCATATTGTCAAGATCGTCGCCGACTGCGACCGCGACGCGCTGACTGTTTCGGTGAAAAAAGACGGCCCCGCCTGCCATACGGGCGCGGATTCCTGCTTTAACGACGAGCTGTTTATCAGCGATGAGATTCCCGATTTTTCGCTGTCGGGGCTGATGACGCTCATCAAGGGCCGCAAGGAGGAGAAAACCGAAGGCTCGTATACGACCTATCTATTTGAGAAAGGCATCGACAAAATCCTCAAAAAGGTCGGCGAGGAGTCGACCGAGGTCATTATCGCGGCAAAGGCGGACGATAAAAAAGAAACGGTCTATGAGATCGCCGATCTCGCCTATCACATCATGGTCATGATGATCGAAATGGGTATTTCGCTCGAGGACGTGTTCGACGAGCTTGCCTCCCGCCATGTGATCGACCATAAGGTAAAGCAGGAGAAAATGACGCATTAACGCGCGGATTTGTCTTGACAAGCCGCGCTATCGGCGATATAATCAAGGATATGTACCGCAAAACTTGGCGGGGCGCGGCGCCCCCGAAGGGGCTTTTGAGCCGATTGGACCGATTTTATGACAAGCAAAGGATGAAGAACGATGAAACTTGAAAAACTGGTGGGCGACCGCTTTAAGGAGAAGCCCTCCGACTGCGTGATCGACTCCCACGCGCTGATGATCCGCGGGGGATATATGAAATATATGGCGAACGGCATCTATTCTTCGTATATGCCGCTGAAAAGGATCACCCGCAAGATCGAGCAGATCATCCGCGAGGAGATGGACGCGCTCGACGGGCAGGAGGTCCTCTTCCCCGTGGTGATGCCCGCGTCGCTGTGGGATGAATCGGGAAGATATACCTCGGTCGGCTCGGAGCTTCTGCGCTTTACCGACCGCAGCGGCTCCAAAATGCTGCTCGGTATGACGCATGAAGAGGCGGCGGTGCATCTGGTGCGCGAATATGCCAATTCCTACACAAAATACCCCTTTATGATTTATCAGATTCAGACCAAATTCCGCGATGAGGCGCGCCCGCGCGCGGGGCTTATCCGTGTGCGCGAGTTTACGATGAAAGACGCCTATTCTTTCCATACCTCGCAGGAAGATTTGGAGCAGTATTATGACAGATGCCACAAGGCATACGAGCGCATTTTTGCCCGCGCGGGTATCCCCGAAGTCATCTCGGTCAAGTCCGATTCGGGCATGATGGGCGGCAGTGTGTCGCATGAATTCATGCTGCTCACGCCCGTCGGCGAGGATTCGATCGCGATCTGCCCCGAGTGCGGCTACCGCGCCAATATGGAAGCGGCGGCGAGCATCATCGAGAACGAGCGCGACGGCGTATCCCTGCCGCTGGAGAAGAAAGAAACGCCTGATATCCACACGATCGAGGACATCTGCGAATTTCTGCATACACCGAAGGAAAAGTCCTGCAAGGCGGTCGTTTATCAGCGCAATGAGGACGATTCCTATGTCGTCGTGTTTATCCGCGGCGATCTCGACGTCAACGAAACCAAGCTGACGAATTTTTTGAAATGCGCCGTTCATCCCGCCGTTATCACTGCCGAGAGCGGCCTGCACACGGGCTTTATCGGCCCCGTGGGTCTGCCCGAGGGCGTGACTGTGCTGTTTGATTCGTCGCTCATGAATACCAATAATCTGTCCTGCGGCGCAAATGACGAGGGCTATCACTATGTCGGGCTGGACATCGAGCGCGACTGTGGCGACGTGCAGTTTGGCGATTTTGCCAAGATCATCGCGGGCGGAATCTGCCCGGTCTGCGGCAAGCATTCGATTGATGTTTCGCGCGGCATTGAGGTGGGCAACATCTTCCAGCTCGGAACCAAATATACCGAGTCGATGGGCATGACCTATCTGGATGAAAACGGCAAGTCCAATACCCCGATCATGGGCTGTTACGGCATCGGCGTCGGGCGGCTGGCGGCTTCCGTCTGCGAGGCGCATCACGATGAATACGGCCCCGTTTGGCCGATGTCGATCGCGCCGTGGCAGGTGCATATCTGCGCCGTTCGCCCCGACTCGGATAATGTGCGCGAAACCGCCGACGGCATTTATGCCGAGCTGGAAGCTAAGGGTGTCGAAGTGCTGTACGACGACCGCTCGGTCAGTGCGGGCGTTATGTTCTCCGACGCCGACCTGCTCGGAATTCCGCTGCGCATTATCGTCAGCCCGAGAAACCTGAAAGAAAACGTCTGCGAGATTGTTTCGCGCGATAAGTCGGTCAGCGAGAAGATTCCGCTTTGCGACGTTGTATCCAAAGTTATTGAGCTGCGCGATCGGATGCTTGCCGATTGCATGAAATAAGGCGGCGGCGATGGACGAATTTATCCGAGAGCCGATCGTTTTTGCCGATATGACCGTGACACTGCCGCGCGAGTTTTTCGCGGGGGAGAGCGAGCTGTATGTTTCAGTCGCAGGGCGGGCGCTATATTTAAAAACCAAGCGGCAGTATTCGCACTTTATGAACGGCGCGAGGCGCATCGGCAACGATAAGATCGCCGCTTTTTATCGCGAGTGTATGAATAATACCTATGTGGTGGATTATGCCGAGCGTTCGTTTGAAGCCTGCCCCGAAATGGGCGCGGTGCTGCGCGAAAATGAGCCGCTGGACGTCGTCTTTTACAGCGACGGGAGCGGAGCGGTCATTGCCGCAAAATCGTTTTTGGACGAGCGAATGTAAAAATGTATATAAAACT
>JBJEQI010000312.1:0-4951 GCA_051881675.1 Acutalibacteraceae bacterium | reverse complement strand
GCACGGATCGAGAGGCTGACTCTCTTCTTATCGTAGTCGATGTCGGTGATCTTCGCTTCAACAACGTCGCCCACGTTCAGAACATCCTGCGGTTTCTCGATGCGGCGGTTGGCGATCTGCGAAATGTGAATCAGACCGTCGATACCGGGGATAATATTGGCAAACGCGCCGTAAGACGCAAAGCTGACAATCTTAACGCTGACAACATCGTCAACGCTGTATTTCTCGCGGAGAATCTCCCAAGGATTATCCTCGGTTTTCTTGTAGCCGAGCGAAATTCTGTGATTCTCGGTATCCACATCCTTAACATAGACCTCGACGGTATCGCCGACATTGACGACCTCGGACGGGTGCTTAATGCGCAGCCATGACAGCTCGGTAATGTGAATCATACCGTCCACGCCGCCGATGTCGACAAACGCACCGTAGGATGTGAGCGATTTAACGGTTCCGGTATATTTCGCACCGACTTCAATTGTCTCCCAAACCTTCTGAGCGGCTTCGTCCTTGCGCTCCTTAAGAACGCTTCTGACCGAACCGACAACGCTTCTGCCTCTGCGGATGTCGATGATGCGAAGATCAACATCTGTTCCGACCAGCGGAGAAAGGTCCTCGGTGCGGGTAAGAGTCGCCTGCGACGCGGGAATAAAGATGCGAACGCCCTTGTAAACAGCGGTTACGCCGCCCTTGACAACAGCGGTCACCTGCGCGCTGATAATCTGCTGATTATCAAACGCCTCCTGAACATCGGCAAAGCCCTTGTGCGCGTCAAAACGCTTTTTGGAGAGCGTGGTGATGCCTTCCTGATCGTTGGTCTTCATAACAACGAGATCCAGCTCATCGCCGACCTTGACAAGCTCCGCGGGAGATTTTGAAGAATCTTCTGAAAGCTCGCTTGCAGGAATAATACCGGTTTGTTTACGTCCTATATCAACCTGAACTTCCGTCGGGTTAACGGCGATAACAGTACCGCGAACCTTCTGGTTGTGGTTCATGCTGCTAAGAGAAGCTTCAAGCGCTTCTTCGAAAGTCATCTCGTCAAAAGACTTCTGAACCGTTTCCTCAGCGGTTTCCTTTGCCTCCGTATGAATTTCTTTTGCACTGTCCTGTGCGTTCGCCGGGGCTATTGTATCGGCAGTTGTATCAACTGCGACAGCTGTCTCCTCGGCCTGGATACCCTCATTTTTGATAGTGTCCGACATAGTGGTTAGAACCTCCTTTATTATAACAGCAGGTGTGGAAGCACCCGCGGTCAATCCGATCAGTTTCGCGCCCTTGACGGCGGAAATATCCAGCTCATCCGCGCTCTCGATCGGGAGCGTTCGGGTGTGCCGGGCGCATATCTCGGCGAGCTTTGCCGTATTGGAGCTGTGCCTGCCGCCGACCACAATCATCAGGTCGGACCGCCTCGCCAGTTCCTCAGCCTCACTCTGCCGTAAAGATGTTGCACTACATATTGTAACAAATATTTTCGCGTTTGTATAGTGTTTTTTTAATAAAATCTCGCATTTTTTCCATTTTTTTTGATTAAAAGTCGTCTGAGCGACCACGCAAAAGACCGAATCTGCACGAATACCCGCAAAATTCAGTTTTTCGGCTAACTCGTCCTCGTCGGAAAAATAATAAGTATCGCCGCCTGAATGGCCCGTGATCCCGACGACCTCGGCGTGCGAACCGTCACCCGCGATGAACAGCGGAACGCTTTTTGAGGTGTTGTCGCGAACGATTTTATGTATCTTTGAAACGAACGGGCAGGTTGCGTCGCAGTAGCGAAGCGAGCGTTTCGCAAGCTCCTCATACACCGCCGCGCTCACGCCGTGCGAGCGGATCACAACCGTATACCCCGGCGGGACATCGGCGACACGCTCGGCGATGACAACTCCGCGTTTTGCCAGCTCCTCCACCATCTGCGGATTGTGAATGATCGGTCCGAGCGTGCAGACCTTTTCGCCCCGCTCCAGCAGATCATACACCAGCCGAACGGCTCTGTCCACCCCAAAGCAGAAGCCCGCCGTTTCGGCAACGGTGATTCTGCCGCCGCACGATACGCCCTCAAAGCTCATGAAATCCCATCCTTAAAACCGCCCGTTGGTTAAAACTGATTCTCTTCCCAAACAGCGGTAATCTCATCCATAATCCGCTTGGAAACGCGCTTTAGATTATCCTTTGCCGCCTCGTCGAAAGCGATTTCCGAATGCGGTATCGGCTTGCCGATCACCAGCTTGAACGGGCGAAAAGGCGCAAGCTTTTTGTTCCCCTTAACGATGATTGCGGCGGGGACAACATCCGCCCCCGTTTCATTCGCCAAAAAAGCGACGCCCGACTTTGCTCTGCCGGGTCTGCCGTCTTTGGAGCGGGTTCCCTCGGGATAAATGCCGAGCACCTCGCCGTTTTTCACCAGCTCCGACGCAAAGCCGATCGACGACATATCCCGCGCGCCGCGCTTGATCGCAAAAACATCCACCGCGCGCAGAAACCTGCCCGCGATCGGATTCTTGAACAGTTCTTCTTTTGCCATAAAATGCACACGGCGGGGCGAAGAAACCACCCAGAAAATCGGATCGATCGCCGCAATATGATTGGCGCAGAAGATAAATCCGCCCTGTTTCGGCATATTTTTCTTGCCGTGAACCCGATACCAGAACACCGCGCGGTAAAGCGGCCAAAGAACCACCCGCAGCACGTTGACCAGCTTATTCGGTCCTGTTTTCAGCCGAAAAGTCAAGCCGGTGTCGTCGTTTTTCATAGCATGAGCGTCGGCGGGCGCGCGCCGTTCTTCATCCGCCGCTCCCGCGTTCTCGCCGCCCGAGCGGTCGCCTTTATTGCCGCCGGCGCGCTCATCGGCTGCCTTGATCAGCCCGATGATCTTCTCTATGCTCTGCTCCAGGGTCAGCTCGCTCGTATCCACCAAAACCGCGTCATCCGCCGCTTTCAGCGGGGCGATCTCCCTGTGCGAATCCTGATAATCGCGCTCTTTGAGATCGTGAAGCACCTCGGAGTACTCAACCTCCACGCCGCGATTTTTAAGCTCATCGAATCGGCGGCGGGCGCGCGCTTCAGGGCTTGCGGTGAGAAAAATTTTCAGCTCGGCATTCGGCAGAACCACCGTTCCTATATCTCTGCCGTCCATGATCACGCCGCCGTTTTCGGCAAATCTGCGCTGCGTATCCAGCAAAAACGCGCGCACCTCGGGTATCGCCGAGATCTTCGACGCCGCCGCCGACACCTCGGGCGTGCGAATCTTATCCGAGACGTTCTCATCGTTCAAAAACACCTGCTGCGCCCCGTCGGCAAAGCGAATATCGAGCAGTATTTTTGCAAGCGCCGAGCACACTCCGCCAACGTCGGCGGGGTCAATTGACTCAGACAGCACGAACAACGCGATCGAGCGATAGAGCGCCCCCGTATCGACATAAATATAGCCGAGATTCGCCGCCGCCGCTTTCGCGATCGTGCTTTTTCCCGCTCCGCCGGGACCGTCTATCGCCACTGAAATCATGTTCTTATCCCCCGATTTTTCAATCAATATATACGATTATTTTAACACATTTTGCCCCGCGATGCAACCCGTTGAAAACGCGATTTGCAGATTAAATCCGCCGGTGTATGCGTCGACGTCGATGACCTCGCCCGCAAAATATAGGTTCGGCACCCGCTTTGACTGCATCGTGGTCGGCGATATTTCCTTAGTATCCACGCCGCCTGAGGTGACGATCGCCTGATCGATCGGGCAAAAGCCGCCGACAGTCAGCTCAAGCGATTTGATCGCATGAATAAGCGCCGCGCGCTGCTCGCGGCTGATCTGATTCACCCGTTGCGACGGCGCAATGCCCGACAGCCGCACGATCACGGGAATCATTTTCTTCGGCAGCAGATGATAGAGCGAATTGATGAACTCGCGGTTGATATTCTCCGCAAAATCGCGCAGCAGCCGCTGATCGAGCGTTTTCTCATCGAGCGCGGGTTTCAGATCAATCACGATCCTGTACCGCTCCGCGCTCATCGGGCGCATATGCGCCGAGGCGGAAAGAATCATCGGACCGCTCACGCCGAAATGCGTGAACAGCATCTCGCCCATATCCGTATAGACGGTTTTGCCGCTGACGGTATCAATGACCTTGATCGCTGTATTTTTAAGGCTCAGCCCCTGCAATTCCGCACAGAATCCCTCATGAATCTCCAGCGGCACCAGCGACGGAACGGGCGGCACGACGGTATGACCGGCGCTTTTCGCGAGCAGATAGCCGTCCCCGCTCGAGCCTGTTTTCGGATAGGAAACGCCGCCTGTGGCGACGATCGCCGCGCGGCAGCCGATACGCTCGCCGCTCTCGGTGACAACGGCATTTATCCCGCCGCCTTCGCCGATCTCAAAGCCGATCGCCCTGCCGTTTATCACTTGAGCGCCGCTTTGCTCGGCAAACTTGTGCAGAGCATCCACAACGTCGACCGCCTTATCCGACACGGGAAAAACCCTGTTCCCCCTCTCGACCTTGGTGGGAACGCCCAGACTCTCGAGCAGATTCACGGTGTCATACGGTGAAAAGGCGGAATACGCGCTGTATAAAAAGCGCGCGTTCTTCGTAACGGCGGCGATAAAAGTATCACGGTCGCAGAGGTTGGTTACATTGCATCGGCCCTTGCCCGTGATCATGACCTTGCGGGCAACGCGCTCATTGCGCTCAAGTATCGCGGTGCGAAGCCCTCGTTTCGCGGCGAAACCGCCCGCGATCAATCCGGCGGCTCCCCCGCCTATGACAACAACATCATACATATATCCGCTTACTCTCCGCTGTTCTCTGCGTTTTCATTTTCTGCATTTTCGGCGCTGTTTGGCTCGGCAGCCGCGCCGCTGCCCATGCTGCCCAGCGCATTGTTCGCCCCTGCGCCGCGCGCCGCAACACGCCGACGGATAAGCACAATAACGGCGATCACGACGATCAATATTACCACC
>JBJEQI010000311.1:0-4985 GCA_051881675.1 Acutalibacteraceae bacterium | reverse complement strand
CGCGTCCGATATTGTTTTGCAGGGCAAGGATCGCTATCAAAACAGCGATCTGCGCCGCCTTTCCCGCGAGATGTTTGCTCCTGACCCCGTCGAATGCGACGGCGAGGGCGGCAGCGAAGCTATACATATAACAAAATGCGCGAGCATTTACGAGGAGTGCGACCACGTCGCGCAGACGGTGCGCCGCCTTGTCCGCGAGCAGGGGCTGCGTTACCGTGAGATCGCGGTGATCGCGCGCGATACCGAAAAATACAGCGGCATTATCGAGCGCGCCTTTGAGCGGTGCGCGGTGCCGTGCTTTATCGACGCCAAAAAGGACGCGGCGGATTCGGCGTTTGTCCGCTTTGTCATGAATGCAATGCGTGCCGCGGCGGATTTTTCGGCGGAGGGCATTTTGTCGATGCTGAAAACAGGCATTTCCTTTGCAAAAGAGGAGGATGTCCTGCTGCTGGATAATTATATCCATGTTTGGGAGCCGCGCGGCGAGGAGCTGCTCTATGACCTTTGCGGCAGTATGTCGGGCGCAGTCGGCAAGCTGACCGACAGTGACAAAGCCGCGCTCGAGAAAATCAACCGACTGCGCGCGCAGATCATGCCGCCGCTGGTGCGGCTTCGCGACGCGGTGAAAAAAGGCGGGGTGAAGAATATTTCCGCCGCGCTGTTTCGGTTTATCCAGCAGATGAAGGCGGGGGAGAATCTCAACCGCTTTTGCGCCGCGCTGGAAAACGCCGGTATGCACACCGAGGCGGATGTTCAGCGCAGAGCGTATGATCTGGTCATTTCGCTGTTCGACCAGCTGGTTATGGCGCTGGAGGAGTTTGAGATCGGCTTTTCGGATTACCGCGAGATATTCCTGTCGGCGGTCCGTGCCGCCGACATCGGGAAACTGCCGCAGGGGCTGGATGAGGTAGCCGTCGGCTCTGCCGAGAGGATGCGCCCGCGCTCGCCGAGGGTCACCTTTATTATCGGCGCAAACGAGGGAGAATTCCCATCGGTCTTTTCGGGAGGAGGTCTGTTTACCGACAGCGAGCTGTTACAGCTGAAAGCGGACGGGCTGGAGCTTCCCTGTTATGATGAACAGCGCGCGACGGAGGAGAAATTCCTTGCGTTTGCGGCGGCGTGCTCGCCGTCGGAGCAGTTGTTCGTCAGCTGCTGCGATTTCGACAGCAGCGGCGCGAAAACGCCGTCGGTCATTGTTAAAGAGCTGGTGAAACTGTTCGGCGAGGGTATCGTCGAGAGCGGCGGGGCGCTGCCCGAGAGCGAGAGCGCCGCGCTGGCGCGCTATGCTATGGATAAAGACGAAGACAGCGCCGATACCGCGGCGCTCGCCGAATATTTCAGGCGGACGGGCAATGCGGATTTTCAGCGGATTGAGAGCCTTTCCCTGCCGCTTGATACGGCGCTTCGCCCCGAAACAGCGAAGCGGCTGTTCGGCAGTGAGCTGCATCTGACCGCGTCGAGAATTGACAACTTTTATCGCTGCGCTTTCGGCTATTTTTGCCGCTACGGGCTGAAGATCCGCCCCGTTAAACAGGCAAAAGCGGACAATATTCTGCGCGGAACGGTCGTGCATTACGTGCTTTGCCGCTTTGTCGATCAGTTTACGCCGCAGCAGTATTTTGCGCTGTCGCCCGCGGCGGCAGATCGGCTGATTGCCGACACTGTATATGAAGCGCTCGGCGATTTTATGGACATTAAGCGCGGCGACAGTATGCTGCTGTATCGGATACGGTCGCTGCAAGGGGTGATGAAAGGTCTGCTGGATACGGTCTTTGAGGAACTGATGCAGACCGATTATGAATGCAGCCGCGTGGAGCTGTCGTTCGGCTCGCGCGATGAGGACGATTACCGCGAAATGGAGCTGGAGCTTAAAGGCGGCGGAAAAATCTGCATTTCGGGGCAGATCGACCGCGTGGACAGCCTGAACGTCGACGGCGAGCAGTATGTCCGCATCATCGACTATAAAACGGGCGGCAAGACCTTTAAGCTTGCCGATGTGCTTTACGGTCAGAATTTGCAGATGCTGATCTATCTTTCGGCTTACCGCCGCGCCAAAAAGGCGGCGGACGGCGCCGATATTACTCCCGCGGGGATATTGTATATGCCGGTGGCCGAGCCGAAACCGAACAGCGACAGCCGCGAGATACCGAGCGATGAGCAGATCGCGGCGCTGCGGCGAAAAGCGATGAAAATGAACGGCTTTTTGCTCAGCGACGAGCGCTCGCTTGCCGCGATGGAACCGAAGATGAACGGCGAATTGGTCGGCATTACCCGCAAGGACGGGGTGATATGCGCGGGCAGCGTTTATACGCTCGAGCAGTATGAAACGCTGACAAAATATGTCGACGAGCTTGTTGTAAAAATGGGCGAGATACTGCAAAGCGGCGCTATTGCCGTCAACCCGAGGGACGGCGGCGTGCCCGCGTGCAAATACTGCGAATATGCGGATATTTGCCGCGTGACGGGCGGCGGCGAAAAGATCGGGTCCGTTTCCGATGCCGACGCCTTTGCCGCGATGGAAAACGCTTTGAGGGGAGAGAGCACGAATGGCTGAAATGAAATTTACCGATCAGCAAAAGGACGCGATCGCCGCGCGCGGCGGCGTTTTGGTGTCGGCGGCGGCGGGAAGCGGCAAGACCGCCGTGCTGGTCGAGCGGGTCGTTCGCCGTATGCTGGATAAGGATGAAAAAGTCCCCGCCGACCGCTTTTTGATCTCCACTTTTACCAATGACGCCGCCGCTGAGATGAAAGAGCGTATCGCCGCGCGGCTGGATGAATATATTGCGTCGTCGCCGGGCGATCCTTGGTATGCGCGGCAGAGATTTTTGCTCGAGCGGGCGAAAATCGGAACGATGGACAGCTTTTGCATCGGGCTTGTGCGGGAGTACTTTTATCTGGTCGATCTGGAGCCGGATTTCAAGCTGTGCGACAACGCCCGCGAAAAGGATATGAAGAATGCCGCTTTGTCGGCGGCGATCGGGGAGCGCCTTTCGTCGGGCGATGAGGATTTTCTAAGGCTTTGCGCGGTGTTCGGAGGCGAGAACGCCGCCGATACGCTGATCAGGGTCGTTGGCGATGTGTATGATTATTTGGTGACGCTGCCGTTTTACGAGCGGTATCTGGATGATTATGAGCGGATGTATTCCGATTTTGACCCCGATGACAGCATTTGGATAAAAACGCTGTTTTCCTCGTTCGGCGAGCAGTTTTCGTCGCTGTGCCGTGAGCTTCGCCTCTATGAAGCCGCGTTTTCCGCTTCCGATATAGCGGATAAGTATCACGATCGGGTCTACGGGCGGTTTCATGCGGTCGAAAAGGCGGCGCAGGCGATGAATGCGGGCGATTACGACGGCTGCCGCGCGGCGCTTTTATCCTATGAAAAGAAAACCCTTAGCAGAGTCAAGACCGACGACGTCAGCTTTTTGCAGCAGATACAGGCGCTTTGCCGCCGTGCGGACAGCGCGGCAGAGCAGGCGCTGGAAATCTTCAAAACGCCGATGGAAGAACATATAAAAGATATACAGGCGCTCTCCCCGCTGGTGAAAACGCTGTGCGATACGGTGCGGGATTATGCGCGCAGGCTCGGCGAGATGAAAAGGCAGGCGGGGCTTTACGGCTTTGCCGACATCGAAATGCTGGCGCTGAAACTGCTTGCCCGCCCCGACGGCGGAGCGACGGATATCGCAAAAGAGCTGTCGCAGTTTTACTGTGAAGTCACCGTCGACGAGTTTCAGGACACCAACGACCTGCAATGCGCGATCTATAACGCTTTGTCCGACGGCGGCAAAAAGCTTTTCGCCGTGGGCGATGTGAAGCAAAGCATTTACGGCTTCCGCAAGGCGAATCCGCGGATATTCCTTGATAAAAAGAACAGCCTCCCGCTGTATGACCGATCGAACGCTCAAAATGGCTGCAAGGTCGTTATGTCGGGCAATTTCCGCAGCGAGCAAAATATCTGCGGATTTGTGAATTTCCTTTTTGGGAATATCATGTCCGCCCGCGCGGGCCAGATGCAATATACCGATGAGGACAGGCTGAACGCTTCTTATGCCCTTGATTTCGGCGGCAAAGCCAATGTGCGGCTTGAGCTGGTCGATTCCTCGGCGAAAACAGCCGCCTGCGAGGGGGCGGCGCTGCGGCGGACCGTGCAGATCATTCATGAACTGACCGCGGGGGAGCATCTCTCAAAAAGCGGCGAGCGGCGGCGGATGCGCTATTCCGATATTGCCGTGATCTACCGCACAAAAAATGAGTGCAGCGCGCTTTGCGAGGCGCTGGAGGCGGCGGGGATACCGTTTGTCAGCCGCGGCGGCTCGGGCTTTTTCGACGCGCGCGAAATCAAATGCGCTTATGCGCTGCTCAGCGTGATCGACAATCCGAAAAACGATTTTGAAATGCTCTCTCTGCTTTCAAGCGAGCTGTACGGTTTCAGCGCGGAAGAGATTGCCGAAATCAAAATACAGGACAAACAATCCGATCTTTACGCGGCGATGTTGAAGCTTTCCAATTCATCGGAGAAGATCAGCCGCTTTATCGCCGATCTGCACCGATACAGGCTTCACGCCGCGCGGCTCGGGCTGAGAGATCTGATCTTGCGGGTGTTTGACGACAGCGGGCTGATGAATCTGTCCGCGGCGCTCGGCAAGAGGCGCGCCGAGGCGAATTTATATCGTCTAAGCGAGCTTGCCGCGGAATACGACCGCGAGCAGGGACTCGGGCTTTCGGGATTTTTGCGGTATTTCCGCCGCATACGCGAGCAGGGAGCCGTGGACTCCAAATCGGCCGATGAGGCGGGCGACGCCGTGCGCGTGATGAACGTGCATAACTCTAAGGGGTTGCAGTTCCCCGTTTGCATACTCGGCGGGCTGGAACGCCGATACGGCGAGGGTGCGCCGAACGATCTTCGCGCCGTGCAGTCGGAAAAGTGCGGCATCGGGCTGAAAATCGTCGATGCGGCGAATTTCAGAAAGTATAAAACCCTGCCG
>JBJEQI010000310.1:0-5054 GCA_051881675.1 Acutalibacteraceae bacterium | reverse complement strand
CCAATATGCTGGGGCTCGGCAACGCCGCGACGCCTTTCGGGCTGCGGGCAATGCGCGAGCTGGAAAAGATGCATCGGGAAAGCGGCGGCGAGCACGGTCGCGCCTCCGATTATATGGTGACCTTCGTGGTGATCAATACCGCCGCCGTTCAGCTCATCCCGACCACCGTCGCCATGCTCCGCGCGACGGCGGGTTCACCCGCTCCGCTCGAGATCATGCCCTGCGTGTGGGCGGCGTCGCTGGCGGCACTGACTCTCGGTGTGGGTGCGGCGAATATTCTCAATCGCACGTCGGGGAGGATACTGCACAAAAGAAGGGTGAAACATCATGCTTTCAGCGGGTAATTACGCGCTCCCGATTCTGCTGACCTTGATTATTCTGTTCGGCGTGATACGGCTGCGTTCGGGCGTTTTCGGCGCATTCACCGAGGGCGCCGCCGAGGGATTCAAAACCGTATTTTCGATCGCGCCGTCGCTCATCGGGCTGATCACCGCGGTCGAGATGTTTCGCTCATCGGGTGCGCTGGATATGCTCACCGCGGCGGCGGGACCGCTTTTTGCAAGGGTCAGAATTCCCGCCGAAACCGTTTCGCTGATTCTGCTTCGCCCGATCTCAGGAAGCGGGAGCATCGCCCTGCTCGACAGCATCTTAAAAACCTACGGTCCCGATTCTTTGGCGGGCAGATGCGCAAGCGTCATCTGCGCCTCGGGCGAAACGACCTTTTACGCCTGCACGTTGTATTACGGCGCCGTGCAGGTCAAACACATCCGCCACACCATGCTGTGTGCCCTGCTCGCCGATTTCATCGGCATCATCGTCAGCGCGGCGGCGGTGAATATGATGTTCGGCGGGTAGCGCGGAATTGCGCGGGCAACGCCCGACCGATCTGTCCGCGCGGGCGGCTTTCATGTATTTGCTCGGAGTGGCAACGCGATTCTTCCAGCCGCGCCGCTTATCAAACCGATGACTGCTCCCGCCGCCCCCGATGGACGGCTCGATGAGTGCCTCATGATGAGCGCCTTCAAAAACACGATACAAAAGCAAATCCGCCGCTCAAATGAGCGGCGGATTTGCTTTTAGAAATAAAGGATTATTATGAAAATAGACGTTAGCGTAATTTATTTTGCCGAAGGCTTGCCGGCTGTCTTCTTAGCGGCGGGAGTCTTCGCCTCTGCCTTGGCGGCGGGTTTAACGGCGGGGGCTTTAGCGGTCTTATCAGCCGCAGGTTTCTTTGCCGGCTGCTTCGCCGTCGGTGCGGGATAAGCGCCCGCCAGCGCGGCAACGACACCGCTGTCGCCGAAAATATCGAGCGCTGAATCGACCTTGCCCGAAGCGATCTTGGCGATCGCGGCGGCAGGCGCTGTTACAGCGGCGTTGTTATCAACATAATCATACGGTTCAACCGAGAAAACGCCTGCGATGTTCGCTATATAAAACGTACCTCCGCAGTCTTCATCGGTCATGGTAAACTGAATTGCAAAAGGGGCGGGAAGCTTGCTTGTATCTGCTTTGATAAACTTTTGTTTTAACGAAGAAAATTTCTTTTCAAATGTCATAGTATCGTACTCCCTTTTTGTGTTGTTTGTATAAATTATACCACTCATTATGTGCAAAGTCAACAATTTCCAAGCATTTATTCAGATTTTGTAGGGTTGCTGTCGACTATCGCACTTTGTAATATTTTTTTGTGAAACATGAACAACGAATTCGTATGAAATTTATGAAATTCAACAATATCCGATTGGAGGATTCATACATTGACATCCGCTGTCGCCAAAAGCCGCTCGAAATACCGCCCGCCGAAAAGCGGGCAAAATCAGCCGCGGCATATTTTCATCCGAAATTATCGGCAAATCGGCAGTATTCTTGCAAATTATATTGACATCCGCTGCATAAAATACTATAATTTAGGATGAATGCGAATGTTTTGTGAAGACATTATACGTTATTATATAAAAAAAGAGGGTTTCTATGAAAATAGTTATTGCGGGCGGCGCAAGGTCGGCACGGCGCTGGCGCGCCAGCTTGCTGCCGAGGAAGACTGCGACATTACCCTGATCGATTCCGACAGCAAGGTTCTCAGCTCCGCGATCGAGCGGTATGATGTGATCGGTTTCTGCGGCAACTGCGCGGTCAAAAGCGTGCTGGTCGACGCGGGCATCGGCGAAACAAGCCTGCTCATCGCCGTACGGGGTCGGACGAGGTCAACCTGCTCAGCTGCATGGTTGCGAAAAACATCAATCCGAATATTCACACGATCGCCCGCGTCCGCAATCCCGAATACAGCCGCCATATCTATGAAATGCGCGATCTGTTCGGGCTTTCCATGGTCTTCAATCCCGAGCGGCAGGCGGCGCTGGAGATCAGCCGTCTTTTGAAGTATCCGGTATTTTTGAAGCTGGACACCTTCGCCAGGGGGCGCGCCGAGATCGTTGAACTGCGAATCACTCCCGAGAGCAAGCTCTGCGGCATCCGCCTGAGCAATATTTATTCGATCGTGCGGTGCAAGATACTGGTCTGCGCAGTCGTCCGCAACGGAGACGTCATCACCCCCTCGGGCGATTTTGTATTGCAGGCGGGGGATAAGCTGTTTGTCACCGCTCCCTCGCGGAACCTGACCTCCCTGCTGCGCAATATCGGCGTTATCACCAAAAAAGCCAAGCAGGTCATCCTCTGCGGCGGCGGCAGAACGTCGTTCTACCTTGCCGATCAGCTGATCAAAAACGGTATTTCGGTCAAGGTGATCGACAGCGATCCCGCCCGATGCCGTCATCTCGCCGAGCTGCTTCCCGATGCCGACATCATCAACGGCGACGCTTCCTCGCATCGGCTGCTGACCGATGAGGGCGTTGACAGCTGTGACACGCTGATCTCCCTGACCAATATGGACGAGATCAATATTATCATTTCGCTTTACGGCAACAGCCACAATGTGCCGCAGATCATCACCAAACTCGCCAGAGTCGACGACAGCTCGGTGCTGGATAATCTTCCGCTCGGCTGCATCATCAGCCCGAAAGAGCTTTGCTGCAGCAGTATCATCGGCTATGTCCGCGGTATGCAGAATAAGACGGGCGCGGCGGATTCGGTGCATTTTATTGCCGACGGCAAGGCCGAGGCGATGGAGTTTGAGGTCGGCGCGGGAACGCGTCACTGCGGTGAGCCGCTCAAAGACATTCGGCTGAAAAAAGATCTTCTGATTGCCTGCATCATCCGCGGCGGCAAAATCGAAATCCCCGACGGTGAATCCAAATTCGCCCTCGGCGATACCATGATCATTGTCACCAACGGGCACAACGAAATCTACCAGCTGAATGATATTTTTGAATAAGACGGTACTGCTATGAATTATAAAATGATCGGTCGTATTATCTCGCAGATACTCGCTATCGAGGCGGTGTTTATGGTTCCCGCCGCGATAATCGGGTTTGCGGACAAAAATGTGAAAACAGCGCCGGCGTTTGTCATCAGCATTGCCGCACTCGGCGCAGCCGCAGGGCTGCTGTATGCTCTTTGCCGCCGCGCTCGGCGCTCCCTATCGGCGCGCGACGGCATGATATCGGTCGCCGCTTCGTGGATACTGCTCAGCCTGTTCGGCTGTCTGCCGTTTTGGATCTCGGGCGAGATCCCCGCGTTTATCGACGCATTTTTCGAGATCGTTTCGGGATTTACCACCACCGGGTCGACCGTCGTCGCCGAGGTGGAGGGGCTCTCCCGCGCGGTGCTGTATTGGCGCAGCTTCAGCCATTGGCTCGGCGGAATGGGCGTGCTGGTGCTGATGATGGCGCTCGCCCCCTCCGCCCACCGGGACGGCGGCTACGCCCTGCACCTGCTTCGGGCGGAAAGTCCCGGTCCCCGATGTGGAAAAGCTCGTGCCGAAGGTGAAAAAGACCGCCGTCATCCTGTATTTGATCTATATTGCGCTGACGGCGCTGAATATTCTTTTCCTGCTGATCGGCAAAATGCCGTTTTTCGACCCGATCTGCACCGCGTTCGGCACGGCGGGAACCGGCGGCTTCGGCATCAAAAACAACAGCATCGCGGGGTACAGTCCGTATATTCAAAACGTCTGCACCGCGTTTATGATCCTGTTCGGCGTCAATTTCGGGTGTTATCACCTGCTGTTGATCCGACAGTTCCGCGGAATCATCAAAAATGAAGAAATTCGGCTGTATTTCGGCGTGATCATCACCGCCACCGTGCTGATCGCATTTAATATCCGCCACCTCTATGCGGGCGCGGGCGAAACTATCCGCCACGCGGCGTTTCAGGTGTCGAGTATCATGACCACCACCGGTTTTTCCACGACCGATTTTGATCTTTGGCCGACCTTCTCAAAGGCAATACTGCTGCTGCTCATGATGATCGGCGCCTGCGCGGGAAGCACGGGCGGCGGGCTGAAATGCGCCAGAGTGCTGATTCTTTTCAAAAGCCTGCGGCGCAACCTAAAGCAGACGCTTCACCCGAAAAAGGTGCAGGTCATCCGCTGTGACGGCAGAATCATCGACGAAAAGGTTATCACCAACACCAATATCTATCTCGCTTCGTATATTTTCATCGTCGTGACCAGCTTTCTGCTGATCTCGCTGAACGGCTTTTCGCTCACCACCGGTTTTTCCGCCGTGCTCGCCTGCGTCAACAATATCGGTCCCGGCTTCGACGTCGTCGCTCCGATGGCGAATTTCTCGGTGTTCAGTCCACTCTCAAAACTGGTGCTGATCTTCGACATGCTGGCAGGCAGGCTGGAAATCATTCCGATGCTGGTTCTGTTCGAGAGATCAACTTGGAAAAAACAATAATTCATTCATTAAAAGGAGACTTTATTATGGTTGATTTGCAGAAAACGACAATTCCGTATTCCGACCCGGCATTCAAATATACCGGCGTATGGCAGGAAAAAGAGGGCGAGATTGTCTCTTATCAGACCCGCTCTTCGCTGGAGTTCGGCATAGACGCCGATGATCTTACGCTGAATATGACCTCGCGCGACAGCGTTACGCTGACGGTCGACGGCGAAACCGCTTTTGAAAGGGAAGTCTGCGGACCTGTTCACC
>JBJEQI010000309.1:0-5086 GCA_051881675.1 Acutalibacteraceae bacterium | reverse complement strand
GCTCATCGCAAAACGCAGGCGAGGATATCTGCCGCGCATACAGCTCGATCGCACCTTTGAGCCTCTTGAGCGTATGCTGCATCAGCGCGCGCTTGCCCGCCTCGTCGATACGGCGCTTGTTTCTGCCGCCGACCGCGGCAAAGAATTTATCCGCCAGCCGCGAAAAGCTGAGCACATCCACGCACTCCTTGCCGCTCGCGGTCAAAAGGTGGAGCATACTCCGCTCGGTTTCAAAGGAAATCTGCTCGGGCACCATCAGTATCATCCCCGTAAGGCCTTGCTCTCGCCGCTCGGCGATCATGCTGTATACCGTGGTCGTTTTGCCGCACCCGGGCGGCGAAAATATCATTTGCAGCATTCCGTTATCTCCTGTGTTTGAATTGTCCCGCAGCGCGGGGAAAGGCGCGCAATCTTTTTTGGGGGTACCCTACCCCCTCCTGCGATTTATTTTATCACAAATCGGCGGATAATACAACTAAAATCGCCTTTTCGGCTCAGAGCCTGAAAAAAATTCCCGATCAAATCAAAAAAACACTTGACAAACGCCTTTCTCGGGTGTATTCTATTAATAGCCTATTAAATATATAGGTATTATATGATTTATTAAAAAGGAGCACCGCCGTGAGCAGTCTGTTTCCCCGCCTTTTGCGGCACAATTACCGATTCGGGCGAATGTGAAGCCGTTTTTTGACCCGAACCAAATACCTATTATTAAACTTTTACAGAAACGGTGATTATAATGAGCTTTACTTATGATAACAACTATAAATTCGAGACCATTCAGCTTCACGCGGGGCAGGAATCGCCCGATTCGGCGACCGACGCACGCGCCGTGCCGATCTATCAGACCACCTCGTATGTGTTCAAAAATTCCGACCACGCGGCGGCGAGATTCTCGCTGGCGGACGCAGGGAACATTTACGGCAGGCTGACCAACTCCACCGTCGACGCCTTTGAGCAGCGCGTTGCCGCTCTGGAGGGCGGCGTGGCGGCGCTGGGCGTTGCCTCGGGCGCGGCGGCGGTTACCTATACGATTTTGAATCTGGCGAGCGCGGGCGACAATATCGTATCCGCGCAAACCATCTACGGCGGCACCTATAACCTGTTTTGCCACACCCTGCCGCAATACGGCATCAAGACAAAATTCATCGACGCCGACGAAGAGGATGCCTTTGAAAACGCGATCGACGACAAAACGCGGGCGCTGTATATCGAAAGCATCGGCAATCCGAACGCCACGCTGATCGACATTGAAAAGGTTGCCGCCGTCGCCCATCGGCACGGCATCCCGCTGGTGGTCGATTCAACCTTTGCCACCCCGTTTTTACTCCGTCCGTTTGAATACGGCGCGGATATCGTCATCCATTCCGCGACGAAGTTCATCGGCGGGCACGGTGCGGCAATCGGCGGCGTGATTGTGGATTCGGGCAAATTCGACTGGGAAAAGAGCGGCAAATTCCCTCAGCTGACCGAGCCCGACCCCAGCTATCACGGAATCAGCTTCACCGAAGCGGTCGGCAAAGCCGCGTTTGTCACCAGAATCCGTGCCGTTCTCCTGCGCGACACGGGCGCAACGCTGGCTCCCCTGCACGCGTTTTTGTTCCTGCAAGGGCTGGAAACGCTGTCTTTGCGCGTGGAGCGCCATGTCGAGAACACGCTGAAAACGGTCGATTTTCTCAAAAATCATCCGAAAGTCGAGAGCGTCAGCCACCCCTCGCTGCCCGACAGCCCGTATCACGAGCTATATAACCGCTATTTTCCCCGCGGGGGCGCGTCGATCTTCACCTTCAACGTCAAGGGCAGCGCCGACGAGGCAAAAGCGTTCATTGATAAGCTGAAAGTCTTTTCGCTGCTTGCCAATGTTGCGGATGTGAAATCGCTGGTTATCCACCCCGCCTCCACCACCCATTCCCAGCTGAGCGAAGCTGAGCTGAAAGAGCAGGGCATTGCGCCCAACACGGTTCGCCTCTCGATCGGAACCGAGCATATTGATGATATTCTCGCCGATATTGCGCAGGCGCTTGGCGACTGATGCGGCGAAACAAGATTCGGCAAAATCAAATATAGGAGCAATCCCGCGCTCTCGGGCAGTTTATCCGAAAACGCGGGATTGTTTTTTCTTTTGGTTGTTTCAGCGCCGTTTCAGCGAGCGCAGATACTGCTTATGATCATCGCCGACCATGCGGCTTTCACACGCCTTTTGAATCGCCTTGTTCAGCGTCCACTTATCCAGCGCGCCGCGCTCGATATACGGCACCGCACGGTCGTATTGCCGGGTCAGCGCAGTCGCAAAATACCATGCGATCATCATGTTGATATAATACTCTTCCGAGCGGATTCCCGCCACAATATCCAAATATTTTCGGTCAAATCTGTCGCCGAGGTAGTGCTTCATCAGCATACCGATGCCGAACCGCACGGTATAGGTATCGCCCGACGCGATCCAAGCGAGACACTTATCGCCGAGCGTATCCAAATGTTTTGCAAATACCTTCGGCGAGATCATATCGCAGGTCGCCCAGTTGTCGACATACGGCAAAAACCGATCGAGCTGTTCGATCGTGAGAGCATAATCGCCGATTCGCTCGATCAAAAAGCCGTGAAGATTATTTTCTTCATAATAAAAATGCGGCAATTCTCGCATAAACCGCTCGGCCTGATCGGTCTTTGACAGCTCCGCCGCGTATCGGCGAAGCTGCGGTGTGCGCACCCCGATCACGCGCTCGGCGGGAACATTCGGAATCAGTTTGCAGTGAAACTCGCGATAAGCTATATCCTGCATTTCAAACAGCTCGCGCTGTATCGGCGTTTGATGATTTGTCGGCATACTGCCGCCCCCTTAATTCTTAGTAAACAGCGCGCAGGATGTATCGCGGGTCATCGCATACCCCGCCTCGCGCGCGGCTCGCAAAATGCTGTCGTCGTCCCACTCGGAACCCGCCTGAATATAGATCACCTGCGGCGTTTTTTCGGGATTGATCGCATAATACTGCGTCAGCCGCTCTCGCGCCGACGAGGGCTTGCCGAGCCAAGCCGAATAGACGGCGTAATCCTCACCGTCCGCCGCCAAATAACACCAGGTGTTATCCGTCAGCATCAGCAGCCGCTTGCCGCCCGATCGGCAATGCGCCGCAATGCTCGCATATTCCGCCCGATATTTCTGCGCCCTCTGCTCGGTGGTTCGGATTCCGGCGGCGGGGCCCTCGGTGATCGCGGCGGTCATCTTTGACGGCGATACATCCCAAAAGCAATGATACATTTTGACATTGATCATCAAAACGGCGAGCAAACCGACCGCGAGCGCAAAAGCGCCGCTCGCCGCGCCGCGCAGCAGCTTGCCGTAGGAAAGCTCATCGGGGCGGCGTTTCATCTCTTTGATCAGCATTCCCGCGAATACAACGCTTGCCAGCGTCACGACCGAAAAGGCGGAAGAAATAATATAAAAATACTGGTTGGAGCCCAGCGCCGTGCAAAACGCGAACAAAATCCCGCCGACAAACACAAAGCCAAACAGCCTTTTCGGCTTATTATCCAGCAGAATATAGGCGGTCAGCCCCGCGAACACCATCGGGAACTGAATTTGATTATATCCGACGTCGATCAGATCGGGAATAAACAAAGCAAGGGAAAAGGCCGTGATCAAACAGCTGACGGCAAAGTGAGCCGCGCGGTGATTTTTGCGGTCCAAATCCGCCGCCAGCGCGACGAGCTGTAATCCATAGGCGATCAGCGCATACTTGAACAGCGGACGGCACCGATACATACCGATTAGGCACTGCCACAGCTTCGCGCCGACCGAGATCATCCCGTGTTCGGGGTCATTCAGCATCAGCGGCAGATTAGCGATAATGTCATGAACGCTCGCGCGCGATAAAACAAACAGCAAAAACAGCACCGCCGCGCCTGCCACGCCCGCCGAAAACTTCAAAAACACCTTCGGCGAAAACGCGTCGTTTGACAAAACCGTTCCGTAATGCCCGCGGCGGACCAGCAGCATATGCACGAGCACGCCCAAGCCGAAAACGGCGTAAGCCGCCGCAAAATACGGCGAACACAGCACCGCCGCCGCATAGAGCACTCCCGCCGCCGCGAACGGCGCGGTTTTAGTGTGATACGAGGTTGACAGCAGCAGCGACGAAACGATCAGCAGATCGAGCGCCATGGTGTTGTAGCTGTACGCCATGATATTGTACGGCGTGAACAAAAGCCAAAGCAACGGCGCGATCACGCCCGCCGCCCCGCAATTTTTGAGCTTATGATAGATAAACACCGAAACGGCGGCATGAACGAACAGATAAAAGTATCTTGCCGCCAGTATCATCCCGACCGTCTTTCCCGTAAGTGCGGTGTATATCCATACAAACGGCGTCATCAGCACACCCGACATCTGCGACAGATTCCACTCATCGACAAAGAGCGCGTCGCCCTTGATCAGGCGGTGCGGCACGCTCAGATAAAACGCCTCGTCGTTCCCACCGAAGCCGTAGGGCACCTTCCACAGCGCCAAAGCCAACGCCGCCGCAAAAAGCAGGAAAAACGCGGTGTTTTGCACATTCAGCACCTTTTCCTGCCTCATGCGGCGCAGGGCTGCGGGGATCCTGTCGATCCTTTTCAGAATCAGCGAGGCAAGGATATTCAGCAAAAGGGCGCTGACAAACGAGCAGACGAATATCAACGGAACGGTTACAATCCAATAGACCAATCGGCTCGGAACATGGGTTATCGCCTTGCAAAGCGCCGTATAAACGGCGGAGTCGAACACAAAAGACACCAGATACATCGCCAGCGCCGAATCGGAAACCAGCTTCAGCGCCGCTTTTACGCCGCGGGGCCAGTTTTCGCATTTGATGCGCGAGAGCAGCACAAACAGCAGAATGCTCAAAACATACGGCTCGAATCCCGACCACATCACATAGGTGCCGGAAACAAATTTCGAGCCGAAACTGCGGTAAAAATTGAATGCGCCGAAAAGCAGGGTCAGCACAATAAACAGCAGCAGCGCCGTTTTTGTTTTGATCTTCAGCCCGTATTCGCAAAGATAGCAGCCGACAAAATAATAGGCGATCGGATAAATCCCCGTCCACCA
>JBJEQI010000308.1:1234-5135 GCA_051881675.1 Acutalibacteraceae bacterium | reverse complement strand
ATCGTCGCCCGCGGTTTTGACGGTGCAGGCGGTGACAATATCGCCCAGCGAAACGACGGCGACTTCGCTTGTGCCGCCGCCAATATCGACGATCATGCTGCCGACCGAGTCCCAAACGGGAAGACCCGCGCCGATCGCCGCCGCCATCGGCTCCTCGATCAGATCGACCGCCTTTGCTCCCGCGCTGCGGGCGGCGTCGATAACCGCGCGGCTTTCTACCTCGGTAACGCCCGAGGGAATGCAGATGACCACCCGCACCCGCGAAATAAACGAGCCCTTCAGAGCGGTTTTTAAATATCTTTTCAGCATCGCGGCGGTTACGTCATAGTCGGCGATAACGCCGTTTTTCAGCGGGCGTACGGCAACGATCGAGCCGGGGGTCCGACCGATCATATCGCGCGCTTCGGAGCCAACCGCGCGGACGGTATTATTCATCACATCAACGGCGACGACAGACGGCTCGCGGATGATCACTCCCCTGGATTTTGTGCAGACGAGCGTATTGGCGGTGCCGAGGTCGATGCCTATATCTTTGCTGAAATACTGCAATGTAAATACTCCCTTTTTTGAATTTAAAACAACGGATTTTTATTCATTTTTTATTATAACGCCTTTTTGCATTTCACGCAACACCTATTTATATATTTTACAAATTTTTTTGTTTCGGTAATAAATCGGGCGGCAGGGCGAAGAATAAATCCGAAAGGAAGGGATAGTTTAGAAAAATGAGTATATCAACGAATCTTACCGACAATATTCGGCAGATTAAGCAGCTGCTGCCTGTGGATAAGAGCTTTGACATCGTCGGGCGGGAGATCGACGTCGGAGAAAGCCGCGGATATTTGTTGTTTGTGGACGGATTTGCCAAGGATGAAGCGATGATTCACGTGATGAAAGGGCTTCAGGCGGTCAAAAACGAAAAATCCGATACCGCGCGCAAGCTCATGCTGAAAGATATTCCGTATATCGAGGCGGCACTCTCGAGCGATTTCAGCGCGATCGTCGACGCGGTGCTGTCGGGTCAGATCGCGCTGTTTACCGACGGCGAGAGCGAATGTGTGCTGATCGACGCACGGGAGTATCCGGCGCGTGCGCCGAGCGAGTCGCATATTGAAAAAGTGACCCGCGGCAGCCGCGACGATCTGGTTGAAACGCTGGTTTTCAATACCGCGCTCATCCGCCGCAGAATCCGCGACAGCGGATTGACGTTTGAGATCAAAAATGTGGGGGAAATGTCTAAAACCGACGTGGCGATCGGTTATATCGAGTCGCAGGTGGACCATGCCCTGCTGAATAAAATCCGCCGGCGCATCGACGATATAGACATCCACGCGCTGACCATGGGCGAACATTCGCTGGAGGAACTGCTGGTGAAGCGCCGATGGTATAATCCGATGCCGCAGTTCCGCATTACCGAACGCCCCGAAACGATCGCGGCGCACCTGATGGAAGGGCATATCGTGATATTGGTGGACACCAGCCCCACCGCGCTGATCATTCCCTCAACTTTTTTCTATTTCACACAGTATGTCGAGGATTACTATAAAGCGCCGATCGTGGGCAACATCACGCGGGCGCTGCGATTCCTCGCCGTTATTGTATCGATGTTTTTGGTGCCGCTGTATCTGCTGATGGTGGCGTATCCCGAGCAAACACCGCAGCTGTTTTCCGCACTGATACCTACCGATAAATCGGAAACAACCGTGTTTATTCAGGTGGTGGTGCTGGAGATCGGATTGGAATTTCTGCGGCTGTCCAGCCTGCATACGCCGACCGATACCGAATCGGCTTTCAGCATTATCGGCGGTCTGATACTCGGCGATTTTGCGGTGTCTATGGGGCTTTTGCTTCCCGATTCCATCTTCTTCACCGTGGGCGCGACCATTGCCAACAACTGTATCCCGACGCCTGAGTTCGGCGACGCGGCAAAGGTCTTTCGCTGGTTTATGATCCTCTGTACGGGACTGTTCAGAATTTGGGGATTTGCGGCGTCGCTGATCATCGTCGTGCTGATTGTCGCCTCCACCAAAACCGTCGACGGTTCGCATAAATATTTCTGGCCGCTCGTACCCTTTGATTTCGGAGCGCTCAAGCACATTCTGTTTCGGTATCCGCTGATGAGGCGCGAGGATAAATGGGAGTGCAAAAAATAACATCCTTTGCAAACAGCGCCGTTGCCTGCGAGTACAGCGGCGCTGTATAGAGGAGCGGGAGGATGAGCAAACCAAGCAAAAACAGCGGCAAAAACCGCAAACGCAGGCGGAAAAGCCGCGTGCGGCGGCGCTTCATACGCCGATAGGACATATAGAGGCAGTAAAACGGATTTTTGCCCGTTTCGGCGGCGATATATTCAGTCAAAAAGAGCGAATACCGCACCGTGAGGCAGATAAATGCCGCGGCGACACTCAAGCCGAGCGCCGCCGCCAGCAGATAAGACGGCGCGTTTGCATAAAACAACCGTGTTGCCCACCAGATGCAGGGGATCATCGTCACGGCGCTGACCAGCAGAATACATAGCTTTTTCACGGCGACGGTGAAAAGCGAGAGGAAAAAGGCGCGCCTTGAGTAGTAGCAGGAGAATACCTCGGACGGCTCTATCCCACGGTGAAAACAGCGGGCGTAAAAGCTGAGCTTTTTGCCGAAATTCAGCGGATAGACCAGCACGGCGGATAAGATCAGCGAAAACAGCAGGATCAGCAGCGTTTTTAAGTCGGATTTATATTTTGGAAAAAAGTAGTAAAAAAGCGCCAGTTCTGCCGCCTTGACCGCCGCCGCGGCGATGAGCGGCACGCAGACGGCGACCACGGCGCAGCTGAAATTCCCTTTTAAGAGCGCGGCGGAATCCTTGATATATGCTTTCATAATTTCACCCTTTATTTTGGCGGCGGCCGGCGCCGCCGATTTTACCGACGCCGTTATTTTGGGCAGAAATTCCGTTTTGTATTCAGCAGGAGGGGAAATGCGGAGCTGTTTATCTTTGCCGCGACCGCCCGCAACGCAGAAAAATCCCCGCGGCCGTAAGGGGGGAAGACCGCGGGGAAAAAGGGGAAATAGCTTATTTAGGAGAAATATCAGAAGAATTTTTCGGTAAAATTTGGTCTGTGAGTTCTGCCGACCGAAGAACGATCGGCAAAATCACAGCAGCAAGAAAATATTTTTAGGGGGGAATATTCATCCTTGCAAGTATTAGTATAACAGCAAAATGTTAAGAATGAATGAATCGAGTATAAAAGAAAATCGAATATTTTGTTAATGAATTGACAAATGCCTCGCGAATTATCATCCGCCGCACCGTTTGATCGGGTGCCGTATGACGGTTTTCAACCTGTCTGCGCTGCATTTTCGCGGGTCGCTGAGATAGATTTCGTGGTGGAGGCGGCTGTCGGTGATGTCGGGGATATAGCCGCTATCTGCGATGTATTCATGCATGAGCGCAACGGTCTGCGGCTCGCTGTTGTAACTGCCGATGTGCATACACTGAACGCAGACGCCCCGTCGACGGTCAAAAACTCCACCTTTGAAAAGTCCCGATTCTTCTTTTTCGTGGCTTCGGCTATCGCGCGGTCAAAATCTTTTTCGGTCACAAAATCAGGTAGCCGAATCGCCGAAATGAACTGCATATCCGACTTTCTCGCATAGTCAAAAGCGCCTTTTTCTGCGCCGCTTTGCTGCCAGAATCCCTCCGGCGGCGGCACGACATAGTCGAAAAATCCGCCGATCTTCCAACCGCTCCTGCCGCTCATTTTAATCGTGTAGGCAATACCGTAAAGCAGCTCGATCGAGCGCTTATATTCGCCGTTTTCATCGTTCGGATCGCCCTTGCCCCTTACCGCGATATAGTTCATCGGCAGAATCTCGACGATCGCAGGGGTGCCTTTCGGCATATAAAACTCTTTGTATT
>JBJEQI010000308.1:0-1134 GCA_051881675.1 Acutalibacteraceae bacterium | reverse complement strand
TCAAAAGCGGCTGTATCCATTAGTTTTCTTCTGCGGGCGCGTCATCCGCCAGCTCGGAGGTGCAGTGCGGGCAACGGACCGCGTCAACGGCGATCTCGCTCTTGCAGTAGGGGCAGATCTTGGTCGTAGGCAGAGCCTCTTTCGCAGCTTCTTCGTGCCGTTTGAGCCTATCGCCGATCAGGTTGATTGCTTTGATCATCAAAAAGATCACAAACGCCGTGATGATAAAGTTGATCACAGCGGTGATGAAATTGCCGTACATCAGCACGGGCGCGCCCTCCTCGGCGCCGAGGCGGATGCTGAGATTGGAAAAATCAACGCCGCCGAAAATCCCGAGAATCGGGGTGATGATGTCGTTGTTGAGCGAGGTGACGATGGCGGTGAAAGCGCCGCCGATGATCACGCCGACGGCGAGATCCATGACGTTTCCGCGCATGATAAATTTCTTAAATTCCGATAAAAATTTGATTTTCTTCATGGTTTTGTCCGTCCTTTCGCCGCAGTGCCCTCATACTGCGGAATCTGTTTGATTCTATTATAATATCGGGCGAAAAGACTGTCAAGTAAAATTAGCTTGTAAAGGTATTCAAAGTGTGATATGATACATATATAAGTATACCTGTCCGACGACGCAGGATTCGATTGCCTTTGCCATGAGGGGGATGTATGAATACGGAACTTAAAAAACGCGGCTTTGCCGATCTGACGAACCGAAATACCGCTTTGGATATTGTTCGTATCGTTGCTGTCTTTTCGGTTATTTCCATACATTTTTTGCTTTACACCGATTTTTATGCGCTCACCGTCGACAACTCGGTGCCGATGGCGATCGTTTGCGTGATACGCGGACTGTTTTCGGTCTGCGTGCCGCTTTTTATGATACTGACCGGCTATCTCATGAACAAAAAGACGCTGAGTGTGAAGTATTATTCCGGTATTCGGCGCACCCTGACGGTTTATTTGCTTGCGTCGGCGTTTTGCATGGCTTACAGAATACTGTTTTTGAATTCCGCGCTGACGCTCAAAACCTGTATCACCAGCATTTTCGATTTCAGCGGCGCGCCGTATGCATGGTATATCGAAATGTATATCGGGCTGTTTTTGCTGATACCTTTTTTGAACGTGTTGTATCAC
>JBJEQI010000307.1:0-5155 GCA_051881675.1 Acutalibacteraceae bacterium | reverse complement strand
GAGGAACGGCGGCATATATGCTGCTGGTCAACTTTGTTTTCTGATAAAGTCGTTCACCTCGCGGGAGAGCCGCGCCACCGGCAACCCCACTACATTAAAATAATCGCCCCGAATCTCTTTCACCAGCAGTGCGCCCCTGCCCTGTATGCCGTAGGCGCCCGCCTTGTCCATCGGCTCGGCGGTGGCGATATAGCGGTCGATCTCCTCGTCGCTCAGCTCATAAAAGGTGACCGCGGTCGTCTGCGAAAACGAGCGGGTCCTCCCGCCGATCATTAGGCTGCAGCCCGTTACAACGCTGTGCGTTTTGCCCGACAGGCGGCGCAGCATTTCCTGCGCATCGCGCGCGTCGCGCGGCTTGCCGAAGATTTTGCCGCCTAAGATAACCACGGTATCCGCGCCGATCGTCAGCGCGTCGGGGTGCTCCTTTGCCACGGCGGCGCATTTTTGCCGCGCAAGCTCCTCGGCGGCGTCATAAACGTCCGTGCCCTCCCGCAGCGCCTCATCCGCGCCCGAAGTGATCACCTCAAACTCATCAAACACATTTGCCAAAAGCTCCCGCCTGCGCGGCGAGCCGCTCGCTAAAATCACTTTCATAAACCCGTTTCGCTCCTGTTCTTTCGGTCAACGATCATTGTACTACACCGCGCGCCTTTTGTCAAATATCGGTGAAAAACATCGTCGGTGATACGCGTCTTAAGGAAATCTTAAGAAAAATTATCTTGTAATTTTATTATTGATATATTACAATTATTACAGGATGTGAGGTCATTTGTATAACATACTCATTTGCGACGACGAGCGCGATATTGTCGCCGCGCTGAAAATTTATCTCTCCACCGAGGGGTACAATACCTTTGAAGCATACACCGGGCTGGAGGCGCTGAGCGTGGCTGCCGAGCAAACGGTGCATTGCGCGATCATGGATATCATGATGCCCGAGATGGACGGCATCACCGCCATGATCAAGCTGAGAGAAAAATACAATTTTCCGATCATTCTGCTCACGGCGAAATCGCAGGACACCGATAAGGTGCTCGGGCTGAACATCGGGGCGGACGATTATATCACCAAGCCGTTCAATCCCGTTGAGCTGCTGGCGAGAGTGCGCTCACAGCTTCGCCGCTATATGACGCTCGGCTCGGGGCAGACCGATGTTTGCCGCCTCAGCGTCGGCGACATCCAGCTGGACGATAAGTCCAAAACGGTCACGGTCGGCGGCTCGCCCGCTTCGCTGACCCCGATCGAATTTGACATTCTGAAGCTTTTAATGGCGCACGCGGGCGAGGTCATCTCACCGAAAGAGATCTATTCGCAGGTGTGGAACGACGACCCTCTCGGGTCGGACGGCACGGTTGCCGTGCATATCCGCCACTTACGGGAAAAGCTCGAACGCGACCCCGCCCAGCCTGTTTATCTGAAGGTCGTATGGGGGCAGGGATATAAATTTGAAAATCTTTGATCTGCCGCTCGGCAGGCATTAAGTGAAACGGAGGGGAACCATGAAAAGGCTGAGAGTCAGCTTCGGCGCAAAGCTTGTTGCCGTGCTGCTGTCGATCGTGATGATCGCGGTCAGTATGCTGTCGGTTATCGGTATCATCGCTCTTGCCTCCGAAAACTTCTATTTTGACAACGGCAAATCCGCTTTGGAAAAATCGCTGGAAAACATCGGTGCGAAATACTCCTCGGATGTCATTTTCAGCTATTATCCGAACATCAAAACCAAGCTTTCCGAGAAATATGCGCGAAACTATTCCGAAGCAAACACAAATTTCTCCTTTTCGCTGTACGACAGCGGCGGAAACCTTGTGCTGAGCAACTACGACTGCGGCGAATACAGCTATTCGAGCAGCTACTCCAACACCGTGGCTTACAGCGACGGGCGGCGGGAAACGCTGACGGTCAACTATTTCATACGCTCGTTCGACACAGATAACCCTCCCGCGAACGACGAGTTTTTCGCCGCCTATCAGCTGATCAATAAGATCAATGCCGCAAAATACTCTGTTATCGCGATTTTGGCGGCGGCGCTGATTCTGTTCTTCGTTCTGGCGACGTATCTGATCTACGCAGTCGGCTGCAAAAAAGCGGAAAACGGCGATGTGCGCATTGCGGAAGGCTTTATCGACCGCATCCCGCTGGATTTATTTGTTCTGCTGGAAATATTCAGCGTTGCGGCGTTGCTCGGTGTGGTCAGCATCTTCATCTACTCCGATGTGATCACGTCTTTGGCGGCGATCTTTCTGCTTTGTTTAGCAGTCTTCCTGTTCGTGCTGACGCTTGCCGTGCGGTGCAAGGCGGGCAACCCGCTGCTGAATACAGTCATCTACCGCTTGTATAAGCGCTTCCTCCACCGCGACAGCCGCCCGCGGATATGGCTCCGCGAGCTGATCCACTCCATACCGCTCATCTGGAAAGCGATCCCCATCATTCTCATCGTCAGCTTTGTCGAGCTGATCGTTCTGATGCTGGCGAAACGGTATGAACTGTTCATATTCTGGATCGTGGAGCGCATGGTTATAATCCCGATCATCCTGCTGATAATAATGAATATACGCACCCTCAAAACGGGTGTGGATAAGATTTCGGGCGGCGATATCGACTACAATGTGAACACCGAAAGCCTGATCGGCGTATTCCGTGAATACGGCGAGGGGCTGAACAGCATCAACGGCACCATCAAAAAGGTCATCGACGAGCGCATGAAAAGCGAGCGGATGAAGACCGAGCTGATCACCAACGTATCGCACGATATTAAAACGCCGCTGACCTCGATCGTGACTTACGTCGACCTGCTGAAAACGCAGGAGGGCTTAAGCGGCGACGCCGAAAGCTATATCGCCGTGCTCGACCGCAATTCCCGCAAGCTGACCAAGCTGATCAACGATCTGGTGGACGCGTCGCAGTTTTCCAGCGGCAGCATCAGCGTGGATATGCGCCCCGGCGACGCGGGCGTTATGCTGGAGCAGACGGTGGCGGAATATGAGGATAAATTTAATTCTGCCTCGCTCACCCCGGTCGTCGATATTCCGCCTGAATCCATGCCGATTCTGTGCGACGGGCGGCTGCTTTGGCGGGTGTTTGAGAATCTTTTGTCCAATATATGCAAATATTCGCTGCCCGGCTCGCGCGTGTATTTAAGCGTGTGCGAGAACAAGGCGTCAGGCAGAATCGACATCACCTTTTCCAACATCTCCAAATCACCGCTGAACATATCGAGCGATGAGCTTCTCGAGCGCTTTGTCCGCGCCGACAGCTCGCGCAACACCGAGGGAAGCGGACTCGGTCTTTCTATCGCGCAAAGCCTTGTCACTCTGCAAAAAGGTGAACTCAGCATTACGATCGACGGCGATCTCTTCAAAACGGTCATCAGTTTTAAGAAAATCTGATTCCGCCGACGGATAATAAAGGGGAACGATATGAATTTAATCGACATTTTAGGAATGATAAACACGATCATCTCGGTTTTGTTTGTGTTATGCTACGCCTACCAGTTTTATTATATTTTTCTCGCGCTGATCAAAAAGCCGAAAACGTATGAGAAGAACGAGAAGCTGAATCGCTTTGCCGTTATGATCGCCGCCCGCAACGAGGAGGCGGTCGTGGGCAATCTGATCGCGAGCATTAAGGCGCAGACCTATCCGTCGGAGCTGGTGGATATTTTCGTCGTCGCCGATAACTGCACCGACAATACCGCGGGCGTCCTCGAGCAGCTCGGGGTCAATGTGTATACCCGCTTTAACACCGAGCAGGTCGGCAAGGGCTACGCCATGCAGTTCCTGTTTAACCGCCTTTTCGAGGAAAAGGGTCACGATTATTACGACGGCTATTTCATCTTCGACGCGGACAATCTCCTCGACCCGCATTTTATCGAGGAAATGAACAATGCGTTCGTCGGCGACAATAAGGTTCTGACCTGCTACCGCAATTCCAAAAATTTCGGAGATAACTGGATCTCGGGCGGCTATGCGCTGTGGTTTTTGCGCGAGGCAAAGTATCTGAACAACCCGCGTTCGCTGCTGAATACCAGCTGTGCCGTTTCGGGCACCGGATTCCTCATCCACCGCGACATCATCAATCAAAACGGCGGCTGGAAGCACTTTTTGCTGACGGAGGATATCGAATTTACGATCGACACCATCCTGAAAGGCTATAAGGTCGGCTACTGCCACAAAGCCATGCTGTATGACGAGCAGCCGATCAAGTTTTCGCAGTCGTGGACACAGCGTCTGCGCTGGGCAAAGGGCTATTTGCAGGTTTTTGCTAACTACGGCGGCAAAATGGTCAAGGGAATGTTCCGCAAAAACGGCTACGCCTGCTTTGATATGACTATGAACATCGCGCCCGCGGTCGTCTTCACCTGCATCGGCTTGGTGCTGAACGCGGCGATCGTCGTGCTCTCAATCCTCAGCGGCGCGTTCTCGCTCTGGCTGCTGTTCAAAGCGCTCTTCTCGCTGCTGATCAGCGCCTATCTGCTGATGCTGTTCGTCGGTGCGATCACCACCGTCACCGAGTGGAAAAAGATTCGCGCCACGACCGCGCGCAAGATCATCAACATCTTCACATTCCCGATATTTATGATCAGCTACATCGCGATCGCTTTCGTCGCGTTCTTCAAAAAGGTCGAGTGGAAGCAGATCGATCACACCGTCAGCATTTCGATCGACGAGTTGAATCAGTTTGAGAGTGAGGCTCGCCCGCGCTGACGGCGTCGCGTATCGTGTCCGACCGTGTCGGCAATCAAGTATCGGCGACCAACTTGTTGACGACCACCACACATTACCAATGATAAAAATACCCGCCGCGGGACTACTCCTGCGGCGGGATTTATTTCGTAGCGGCTGCTGTGCGTGCAAGGCAGAAGCCAAAGCCAAAGAACAGCCTAAGCCCAAGCTACGCGCACCGCCGACTGCCTTTCGGCAGCAGCGGGCAGGAGCGAAGTATGCGCCCCGCTTTGCATCCCCTACGGATTTATGAACATCGGCGGCTGCGATTCGCCGATGATTCATACACTATAAATAATAAGTCAGGTGACGCACGGCGGTGAGCACTCACCCACCCGCCGTGCGCGGATTTTGCTGTTACTCCTCATCCTGAAGAGCGTCATAGCCCTCTTCGCCCGTGCGAACCTTGATAACATTCTCCACATCGTAGACAA
>JBJEQI010000306.1:0-5159 GCA_051881675.1 Acutalibacteraceae bacterium | reverse complement strand
TTGCCATAACGGGTGTCCTGCCGTGACGCACGGCGCTGTCCAGCGTGCCGAATTCGGGGCAGCACTTCAGCGCTTCGGACAAAAATTCCATGATTAAAACCTCAATAGGCTATGCGTAAAATAGGCTATGCGTTATACAGATTCATCGCTTTATCGGTTTCGCCGCGGGCGATCATCAACGCCGCCTGCGCCGCGTTTTCCGCAGCGTGGGTGAGCGCTTCGCGCTCCTCTTCCTTGAATTTGGAAAGCACCCATGCGGCAAGATCATAGTCGGGATTCGGCTTGGCGCCGACGCCGATTCTGATTCTCAAAAAATCCTCGGTGCCGAGCTGCTCGATAATGCTGCGTAGCCCTCGCTGACCGCCGTCGGAGCCTTTTCGCCGAATGCGAAGCTTGCCCACGGGAAGCGAAATATCGTCGCACAGGACAATCAGCCGCTCGGCGCCGACTTTATAAAACGAGAGCAACTGCGAAACGCTCTCGCCCGAAAGATTCATATAGGTCTGCGGTTTGGCGATAATCAGCCGCCTGCCGCCCTCGTCCGCCGTGCCGAAGACGGCTTTGCATTTCGACTTGGTGAGCGAAACCGACAGCCGACTTGCAAGCGCATCCGCCGCGATGAAGCCCGCGTTGTGGCGGGTCATATCGTATTTCATTCCGGGATTGCCGAGCCCGACAATGACAAAAACGCCCTCGCCGCCGCTGAATTTATTGGTGTTTTTTCGTTTAAAAAACATAGCTTTTTACCTGCTTTAATAATCTAAATCGCCGATCGCTCGGGCTTGTTGTCAATCAGCGATCAGCGTGTTTATGCGTTATCGGCTTAAAATGATGTATGTGCAACGTCCCGATAATAGGGTATATGCGACCGCTTTATAATGCAATCACTGCTGCGCAGTTATTCTATCACAATATACAGCAAAAATCAAGCGGTTCGCCGAAAAAACGAACCGCCGTATAGGAAATATATTGTTTTTGTTTATGACAGGACATAGATTTCAACATTTCTCAAACCGAATGTGACGCATTCGCTCTCGCTGTTGAAATACAGGTCGGCGATTCTGCCCATGTTGACAAATCCGCCGGTATCCGCCGCGATGCAGTAGCCGTAGTTGTATCTGCCGTCGGTTGAGCGGACGTAAAGCTTGGTGCCGTAGGGGATCACCTTCGGGTCGACGGCGATATAACCGACGCCCGCGCGTTTTCCCGACGCGGTCCACTCGTCGCCCGTATAGGCGGAGGCGATGCCCTTGTATACCTTGGAATATTTCACGGGAACGCCGTTTTTATCCACGGCAATATCCTTTTTCGGCTTCAGGGGAGAGATCGCGCTTGCGGGATTGTAAACGCCTTTGACAGCCGCGGATTTCTTTGCGCTCGAAACCGTTTTTGAGGCGGCTTTTGCAGCGACTTCTTCAAACTTTCGGGAAACGATCTCGGCGGCGGTTTTTTTGCCGTTGGTATAAGTCTCCCGCGTAACGGTTGTAACCTTGATCTTGTTGCTTGTTTTGGCGATGAGCTTGCTGATTTTTGCGCTCTTCGCAAGCTTCAGATACTCGTCGTATCCGACCTGCTTGGAAGAAGTAACGTTCCGGCTCTCAATTCTGTCAACGGTGACGACCGAGCCGTCGCTGATGATCTGATCGGCCGCGGGGGTGACGGTATCGTTGGCGGCGGGCTTGATGCCGAGCCAGTCGAGGACGTCGCCGACGCTCTCTTTGACAACGATCAGCTGCCTTGCTTCGCCGTGATAGGAAACGGTGATTTTGCAGCGGCGGGTGATGCTGATGAAATTCGGATCGTTCGCATCGCCGCCGAAGGAAACGACGTCGTTGTGACCTAAGGTAAGACCCGCGTCGGAAACAATATCTTCCGCTTCGGTGGAACCGCTGACAACGGTGGATATTTCGGTTTCATCCGCAACGGTAAATTCTTTGGACTGTGATGATGAGAAAGCGGTGAAGCTGGTGAACACTATCATGATCGCAACGACCAGACTCAAACGGCTTTTGAATGAGATCCGGGCAATGCGCTCGACGGTTCCTTTCACAGTGATTCTCTGTGTGTTGAATGTCATAAATAACTCCTTTTAATAAATCCGCTGTCCGGCAGGAAATGTGCGTGCCTTGGGGTATTTGCAAAAAACAGCGTTAGTAGTCGCAAAAAATGCTATTATAAAAAGTAACATTATTCAGCGCTTGCAAAATTCGGGATAAGATGCAATATTTCCCGCATTTCGCAATTATTTTTCCATCACAGCAACGATTATATGCATTTGCCGCCCGCAAGTCAAGGATTTGAAAAATCAATAGTTTGTGAAATTCGCCAAAAAATTAGGTTACAGGAAAGTTACAAAACTCCGATTTTGCGTTTAAAACCGCCCGATACGGCAGGTTACAGAAAGATTACAAAAATTTTGTTGTACAAATTGACGGATTGGCGTGAATATAATCAACATATTGAAAAAATCCTTTATTTGCAACGGTTTTGAGAACCTGTTTTTGCAAAAATGCCGATCAATTTTGAAAAAATCGGTTCGATTTTTTTCCGACTGCCTGTCCGAAAACCGCCGAATTGGAAATATATGGTAAAAAATCCCGTTTTTGGCTCGCGAAAACCGCATAAAATCGCCTAAAAAATAAAATAATTTGCTTATAATGTTGCGTTTATCACGGATTTTTGGTATAATATCTTCATCGGCAAGCGGTTTTTATCTGCCTTGCAGCCCGTTTCGCGCATGACTTCGGCGGTATTTGCCGCGCCTGCCGCGTAACGCAGGGCATAAGCTGCCCGAGCATAACCGCACGCCCATGCTACTATATATATATTATATATATCGTCTTCGCCGTACCGCAGTGCGCGGGGCGGGAGAGGGTATATTTCAAAAGGGGTTAATATAATGGTAAAAAAACTGTCAACCGAATCGGTAAAAGAACTGCTGACCGATAAGCTGTCGCATTCTTTTCATGTAGGTCCCGAGGACGCGAGCGATGATCAGATCTATAAGGCTTCGGCTTTGGTGCTGAAAGATCTCATGCGCTCGGATTATGAAAAATACAGCAAAAAGGTCAAGCGGGAAAACCGCAAGCAGGTCTGCTATTTCTGCATGGAATTTCTGATGGGCAGAAGTTTGAAAAATACGCTTTTCAATCTCGGTCTTACCGCTGAGTTTGAGCAGGTGTTTAAGCAGTTCGGTGCAAAACCCGAGAAGATTTACGATCAGGAGCCCGACGCCGGCCTCGGCAACGGGGGACTGGGCAGACTTGCCGCCTGCTTTTTGGACGGCCTTGCCTCGCAGGGGATTCCTGCCTACGGCTATTCTATCATGTATGAATATGGCATCTTCCGCCAAAAGCTGGTCGACGGCTGGCAGACCGAGATGCCCGACTTTTGGCTTCCCGGCGGCGAGGTTTGGCTGACCGAGCATCCCGATGAGGCGGTCGAGGTCAAATTCGACGGCGAGATCGAGGAATCGTGGGACGGCCCGTATCACCGCGTGGAGCATAAGAACTATATCCCCGTTATGGCGGTTCCGTCCGATATGATGGTCGCGGGCTACGACGGCAAGGGATACAGCGTTCTCCGCCTTTGGACCGCCAAGGCGAACAGCTTTAATATGAAGCTGTTTAACGAGGGCGATTATCTGCGCGCGATGGAGCAGAATTCCATGGCGGAGGTCATCAGCAAGGTGCTCTATCCGTCGGATAACCATATTGAGGGAAAGAGCCTGCGCTTAAAGCAGCAGTATTTCCTTGTTTCCGCGTCGGTGGAGGATATTGTCCGCCGCTTTTTAAAGAACGGCGGCGATATGCATAAGCTCCCCGAGAGCTTCGCTTTCCATATTAACGACACCCATCCCGCGCTGGTTATCCCCGAGCTGATGCGTATTCTGCTCGATGAATGTGGCTTCGAGTGGGACGACGCTTGGCAGATCGTCACCAAAACGGTCGCCTATACCAACCATACCGTTATGCGCGAGGCGCTTGAGTGCTGGCCGGTCGATCTGTTCCGCAAGCGACTGCCGCGCATTTATCAGATCATCAAAGAGATCGACAACCGCTCGCGCTGCGAGATCTGGAACAAAACCAACGACGTGGATTATGTGGAGCGCACCGCGATCATCTCGAACGGCATCGTCAGAATGGCGAATCTGTCGGTGATCGGCGGCCATATGGTCAACGGCGTTTCCGAACTGCACAGCGAAATTCTCAAAGATACGGTCTTCAGCGATTATTACAGACTCTATCCCGAAAAATTCACCAATGTTACCAACGGCATCGCGCACAGGCGCTGGCTGTGCCAGTCGAATCCGGGGCTGACAAAGCTGCTGGATGAAACGATCGGCGACGGCTATAAGTCCGACGCGTCGAAGCTGGAGGCGTTCAAGAAATATAAAAACGACAGCGCGGTGCTCGAGCAGCTGGAAAAGATTAAATATGAGAACAAGGTTCGCCTTTCCAACTATGTCAAGCAGTCGCAGGGAATCGACCTCGACCCCTCTACCATGTTTGATGTGCAGGCAAAGCGTCTGCATGAGTATAAGCGCCAGCATATGAACGCCATGCATATCCTCGCGGATTATCTGGCGATCAAGGCGAATCCGAACGGCAGCTTTATGCCGAAAACGTATCTGTTTGCGGCGAAAGCGGCGCCCGGGTACTATCTGGCGAAGGATATTATCAAGCTGATCAACAATATCGCCGTTATGATCGACAACGATCCCGACGTCCGCGGCAGAATCAAGGTTGCGTATCTTGAAGATTACCGCGTCAGCCTTGCCGAGCTGCTGATGCCCTCGGCGGATATTTCCGAGCAGATCTCGCTCGCGGGAACCGAAGCGTCGGGAACGGGCAATATGAAGCTGATGATCAACGGCGCGGTCACCCTCGGAACGGAGGACGGCGCCAATGTTGAGATACATCGCGCGGTTGGCGACGATAATATTATCATCTTCGGTATGAGCGCGGAAGAGGCGGCAGCTCTGAAGCCGATTTACAACCCTGCGGAGATTTGCCGCAACAACAGCATTGTCAGCAGTGTGATCAGCCTGCTGAACAATCCTCATTCGGGCGTTGAGGCGCGTTCGGTCGCGTCCTCGCTCGCAAACGCGGATCCCTATATGGTGCTGCGCGACTTCGATTCCTATTGCGACGCACACC
>JBJEQI010000305.1:0-5167 GCA_051881675.1 Acutalibacteraceae bacterium | reverse complement strand
AATACCCTGTCGCCGCGTATCTCGATCGCGCGGGCGTATCCGAACAGCCGAAGCTCTTTTGCAATCGTGCAAAAATATTTCAGCGGATGAAACTGTGCGCCGTTCGGAATCCCGACGGCGGACGCGATCGGCAGCGGAATATCCAATCTATCGGCGGTGACGGGTTCGCCGCCGCACTGAGCGATTGCCTGCGCCTCGGCGGCAATCTTTTGATCATCCCTCTGCGAATACACAAAGGAATCCCGCCGCTCAAAATCGCAGTCGATCCCCCCGCAAATGCGCGCATATTCCTCCACCGCCGCCGTATTCGCGCCGTAGAACTTTCGCGCCGTATCCACGCCGTAGGTTTGGATCAGTTTTGCATAGATCAGCCCATGCTGGGCGGTAATTTTTGCGGTAGTCAGCCGCGTTACTCCGCCGCACGGCTCGCCGCTGTCGATCACCGTGCAGTCTTCCCCCGCGGTGTGAAGCAGATATGCCAGATTCAGCCCCGCCGCGCCCGCGCCGATAATGAGCGTTTTCGTGCGAATATCCCCGTTTAGCCGCTCAAATCGGGGCGGTACCGCGCCGCTTTCCCATATACTTCCCATTCGCCAAAATCCTTTTCAAAATGAATAATATTCTATATTTTAAGCGAAAGGGGCACGTTTATGCACATCTCCCCGCCGAGAAGCCCGACGGGGAGAGTTTTTAGTGTATTTTAGTTAATTTCGGTTTTCAGCGTTTCAATGATCGGTTCCTTTTTCTGCCGGTGAATGGCATACAGCATCGTAATGCCCACCAGCACAAATACCGCCAGAACCACCGCGATATACAGCACAAAATCAATTTCAAACGGAATCGCGTCGGCGTCCACCGAACGATTGATGGCGAAAGACACCAGCGCCGCCGCAGGCAGACCGAAAATCAGCCCCCGCAAGCCGTAAAACAGGCTTTCAAGGCAAGCCATTTTTCTAAAGCCGCGCGCCGTCATGCCGACAGATTTGAGCATGGCAAATTCCTTTTTGCGCATGGAAATGCTCGTTGAAACGGTGTTGATGATATTCGCCAGCGTGATCAGCATGATCAGCGTGATGAATCCGTAAACAAACACCTGAATGATGAAGACCGTCGTGTTGACGACCTGGGCCTGCTCACAAATATCGGCCATGCCCGCGTTTGTGAACTCGCCCGCATATGCTCTGTTTTGCAAACTTTCATAAAGCTCCTTATGATTGGCGGTGACAACGCCGAAGGTGATACCCTCGTCCCCCGAGCGGGCATAATAGGCGCTCTTCGGCATGAATGACAGAACCGTGTTTTGGGGTGAAAGGCGGCAGATATACCCCGAATCGTCGAAATCAACCAGTGCGCCGATCTTGAATTTTTCGACGGTTTCATCCTCGTCGCCGCTGTCTTTTGAGTTGAAAGTCAGCTCCTTGCCGACGATGCTGTCGATAAACACCTTCTGACCGCTGCTGCGGCGGCTGATGTTGTTCAGCAGCGCAATTTTCATCTCGCTCCCGCCGTAAAACGGCTTCGGGTCGACGCCGCTCTTTTGGCAAACGGCGTTGAAATCCTCGTCGTCCACCATATACACATACCAGAAGACCCCGTCGTCGAACAAATTGCGGTAGGTGCCCGTGCGGGTATCGGTTGCCGTGATTTCTTTATTTACATCGGAAACGCCGATTCGGCCGTAGATCGTCTTAATGCTGAACATTTCAGCGTCCTTGTCCGCCTCGCGGACTGCCGCGCGAAGCTGTGCCTCTTCGTCAACCATTCCCGAAACCGTCACCTGATAGGGAATCTCCGCGGTGTAGCCGTTTGCGCGGATAAACATCGAGCAAAAATAGTTGGCGCTCAAAAACAGTATAACGCTCAGCGCGATCGAAGTCACAATGACCCGCGCCTTTTTGCCGTTCCGCTTGAGATTTTTGTGCGAAAGCTCGCCCTCATAGCCGAATACCGCGCGCACGATTCGCGGCGTTCTGAGCCGTTTCGCCTTAATGCGGATCTCGCTGTTTTGGCGAATCGCGTCGATCGGCGTGATCTTCGCCGCCTTTCTCGACGGTATCAGCGCGGAAATGAAGATCGTCAGTGCGCTGAACAGCAGAATCATCACAATGCTCCAAAGCGGAACAACGGTTTTCATCTCCAGATCCTCAGCGCCGTTCAGCATCCCCGACTCGACGATTTTGTTGCCGACCAGATTCAGGGTGACGGCGATTCCGCCGATTCCCGCCAACATGCCGACAGGGATACCGATCGCGCCCAAAAGAACGCCCTCAAAATAGATCGAGCCGCGCCTTTGCGCCCTCGTCGCGCCCACGGAGCTGAGCATACCGAGATACCGCACCCGCTCCGACAGCGACATGGCAAAGGAATTGTAGATCAAAACGACCGACGCGATGATGATAATGATCAGTATGATCACCACCATCGGGAACAGCGACGCCGCCACACTGCCCTCGGCAAACGAAAGATACGCCGCCAGATAATCGGTGGACATGCTGTATTCGCCGACCCCCGCTTCGCTGATGATCGAATACAGCTCATTGACCGAATTGTGATCGACCCGCGCCAGTGAAACGGATGCATTCACCGCGCCCGCCTTTTCGGCGGCGCTCATGCCGCGTATGGCATACATCCTATCCGTTTGCAGAGTCGGATGATTCCCGTGGAGAATCGCCGTTATTTTATAGGTCACTTCCTCCTCGGCGCGGAATTTACCGCCCCCGTCATAGGAGGTAACGCACTCTCCGCCGTCGGCGTCCTTGGCATAATAATTGCCTCTTTGCAGCGTAATGCTGTCGCCGACCGACAGCTTTAGCTCATTGCTCTCCAAAAAGTCGCGCTCAACCGCGATCTCTTTTTCGCCCGCGGGCAATTTTCCGTCGTAGTCGCAGATCACGACCTGCGACAAATTCTCGCCGTCGCCGATATACATATTGCCTGCGGCAACCGCGTCGCCCTTGCCGCTCGGTGCCTTGATCGGAAGATCTCTGCCGTAGCGCCCGAGCGTTTTGATACGGGGGTCCGCCTTGAGCTGTTCAACCTGCTTGGCGCTTACATCGTAAAAATCGGCTTCTTTGTGGCCGTGCCGCATGACCGACATATCCGCCATAAGATTCAGAAACGACGCGATCGACACGAACACCGCCGTGATCATCGCCACCGAAACGCAGATTCCGAGAATGGTGACGACGGTGCGGCTGCGGTTTTCTTTGAGATGACGAAACGTCAGTTTTTTTACAATATTCACTTAAAATTCACCCTGCCCTTTCGCCCGCAATCTCGGCAGCAGCTTGACCGCCGCGGCAGCCGAAGCTATTACCACGGTCACTATACAACAAATCTGAATCACGGCCGCCGCCGGGCGAATTTTCTCGCAGCAGCCTCCCGTTTTATTCATGCTCACCGAAATCTCACCTCGTCACGGGTAATTCTGCCGTCCTCGATCGCGATAACGCGGTCCGCCGACAAGGCGATCTTTTCATCATGGGTGATCATAATGACCGTTTGATTGTATTCGCGGTTAAAATGGCGGAGCAGTGCAATGATCTCGCGGCTGTTCTGGCTGTCGAGGTTGCCCGTCGGCTCGTCGGCAAGCAGCAAAGCCGGATTGTTGATCAGCGCTCTGCCGATCGACACCCTCTGCTGCTGACCGCCCGAAAGCTGATTCGGCAGGTGCGAGAGCCGCTCGGTAAGCCCGAGCTTAAACACCAGATCTTCGATCAGATCGTTGTCGGGCTTCCTGCCGTCGAGCAGCAGCGGCAGGGTAAGATTCTCCTTGACGGTCAGTATCGGAATCAGATTATAAAACTGATAAATCAGTCCGATCTGCCTGCGGCGGAAGATCGCCAGCGCCGTTTCATCGAGCTTGGATATGTCGGTGTTGTCGATGATCACGCTTCCCGAGGTGGCGGTGTCCACCCCGCCGAGGATGTGAAGCAATGTGGATTTGCCCGACCCCGACGGCCCGACGATCGCCGCAAACTCGCCCTGCTCGACCGATAATGAAACATTATCCAGCGCGCGGACGAGGGTGTCGCCCTTGCCGTATTCTTTGGTCAGGTTTTTGATTTCAAGAATTTTCATAATTACTGTCCTTTCCGACGATAACCGCCGCTTTTTCGGGCGAAAGACCGATTTCGGATAAAAATTGCGCCGCCGCGCCGCCGAAATCTCGCCTATGCGGGGATTTTGCCCACCGACTTTCGCCTTGTGTATATCAGGATAACACAGCGGGGTGACAGCTCGGTGAATTTTATCTTACAGTTTTGTAACAATCGACTCATACATTGCGGCTACGCCGCCGCGCGGGCGGCTCGACCGCTCAAACCACGGTTTTATAAAACCTTATCTCAAACCGCGAGCCGACGCCCACCTTGCTGCTGACCAAGATCTCGCCGTGGTGCCGCGCGGCGATCTCCCGCGCCAGCGCCAAGCCGATGCCGACGCTGTCTTTATCCGCGCCCTTACCGTGATAAAACCGCTCGAAAATATGCGGCAGATCGTCGGGAGCAATGCCGCAGCCGTCGTCTTCGATAATTATGGAGGTATAGATTGCGGTGCTTTGGCTGGAGAGAGCCAGCCTGCCGCCGTCGCTCATATGCTCCACACAGTTTTTTACAATATTGCCCACCGCCTCGGCGCACCAGTTCTCATCGCCGCGAATCGACTCCGCGCCGACGCGGTTTTCAATCTCGATTCTCCTCAGCTCGCAGATCAGCAAAAACGGGTCGAGACTTTTTTTTACAATGTCCGCAAGGCGCACCGTATCCGCGCGGAATTCCACCGTTCCCGCGTCGAGCTTGGACAGCTTGAGAAGATTCGAGATCAGCCACCGCATACGGCCGAGCTGATCTTCGATGATCGAAAGAAACTCCTGCCGTTTCGCCGGGTCCTGCTCTGTTTGCAAAATGTCCGTCATCACGATCATCGAAGTCAGCGGCGTTTTCAGCTGATGCGAAATATCCGCCATCGCGTCGGCAAGGCAGAGCTTGTCCTTTTTCAGCTGCTCATTCTGCGAGCGCAGCAGCACGATCACCTTATACAGATTATTTTTGAGTATCGAAAGCTCGCCCTCGCAGTTGTCGGGGATGTCCAGCTCGAATTTGCCCGAGCAGACCAGCGAAAGATAGTTATTCAGCTCGGCGATCTTGTCGATGCGGCGCTTGGTCGT
>JBJEQI010000304.1:0-5228 GCA_051881675.1 Acutalibacteraceae bacterium | reverse complement strand
CAGCGCCCGGCACAAACTTATTCGGCGCGCCGCAATTTGGGCATTTCACACTCGTAGGCTGACCGCCCGCAGGCGAGGTGCTTAGATTAACGGCAGCAGTTACAGCCGTCGCTTGTTGCGGCAGTATCAGCTCACGGCTGTTCAGATCCACATAAGCATCCGCGAGATAGCCGTCGTCGATCATCGACTGCAGATTCTTTGCCGCCTCTTCAAAAGTGGTGGGATACGCGGCGGCAATATTGTCGATCAATGTATCGCTGCTGCTATGGATAATCGACATATATCGGTTATATTTTGTGCCTTTCTTTATGTATGACTGCGCTTTATACAACGCGAATGCTCCTCCGCCGCCGAAGAGCACGAGCATCACGATAATGCCGTAAACGATGTCTGAGGTATCCTCCGTTTCCAGCCCGCCTGAAATCCCTATAATCAGATATATGACCGCAAAAACGATCAATACAAAGCCAAAGGCCTTGAGGGTTCTGCCGTTTTTAATGTAATTGTGTTTTTCGTCGGTCATCTTTCTCGCTAACATCCAAATGCCGATCGGGAAAAACAAAAAGAACATTAACGCAATCATTGCCCAGGAAAACGACTTTTTCTGCATACTACTCCCCTCTTACTCTGAAATCTTCGATCCGCAGTATTCGCATTCGCCGACCGTTCCTGCGACGATCTGATTCACAGCGCCGCACCCCTTGCACTGAACGGTAATATATTTTACCGTGTGAGCCGCTGCGGCGGTAGGAGCCGAGGATGCGCTATGCGGCTGCGCTGCCGAAGGCATCACCAATCGGTTGCGCTGCGCGTCTAAATAGCAGTTCGGGAAAAATCCCAGCGCCAGCATATCGCCGAGATTTTTGGTCGCCGCTGCCACCGTAACGCCGGTGGCGGACGCCAGAAAATCGATCGACTTTTCGGGATCTGCCGCCAGTCGGGCGGAATAATCGTAAAATGTTTTAATCAATTTGAACTTTTTGTTCCCCAGAACAATCAGCCAAACGCCTGCGGCGGCACACGCTGCAAAGATCAATACCATGACTACATCGATCGGCTCCCAAAAGCCGGACGCACCGCACCCGATCAACGCAATAAATCCGTTAAATACGGCGATGATCCAGCCAAACACGCGTTGCGCGGTGCCTTTCGCTTTTACTTTGCCGATTGCAGATGCCACACTGTTTGACGCCATATCATATACCTCCGACTTTCAACCTGCACACTTCAGCGTTTCTTTGCTGAATAAGGCGCATGGTATTTTCGCACGTTTCAAGAAGTTTTCCGCTGTCCGTTTCGCGGGCGTTTACTTGCTCCAGCAAGCAAGTGATGCTGTCGCTGATCTGACTATCCGTATCCACGCAAACGCTGTGGTCGCAGTTTGCCACGGCGTCGCTGATTTTTTGCAGCTCGCTGCGAATGCGATCAGGACAATCTACGGAGCATAATTTCTCTGCTTTGCACTCCAGTTCCTTGAAAAAGTGGCAGGCATGATCGACATCGCACGCATGATCGGCGAGCTTTTGCCCGAGCGCAATCACCAAAACCGACGAAATCAGGAACACACCGGTTAAGCTGACAAAGACGATTTCATACGCCGCGACCGCTTGCCTGTAACAGAATGTAAACAGCATGGACGCTATAACGCTCAACACCAGATAACCGAACAGCACGGTGTAGCCCCCTGCCGTCAGCGCGAGCTTCTTCTTACAAGACACAGTGTTGTAAAACAACATTCCCGCCAGCGCGATCGCTTCCGAGGCTATGACGCAGAACAAGGCGAGCTTGTCGATCGGCTGCTTTTCATACGGCAGCAGATAATAGTTCGCCGCTGTTAAAGCGATGAGCGGCAGGAAAACAAAGGCAGAAATCAGATTCTTTTGGAGTTTTTTCATGGTTATCACCTTGAATTACTCTAATTTTGTGCCGCATTCGGGGCAGAATTTCGGGCTGCCCGTCAGCGTTGTATTGCACTCGGGGCAGGTTTTAATCAGCGATTTGCCGCATTCGGGGCAAAATCTTGTGTTCTTCCCCGGCAGAGCGGCGCCGCAATACGGGCAAGGCGTGGGCGCCTCATATCCGCAGATTTCGCACTTCACAGCGCCCGACGGCAGATCCGCGCCGCATTTCGGGCAGGGATTGTATTTATCGCCGCACTCGGGGCAGAACTTCACTGTGCTCTTATATTCAAATCCGCAATTGCTGCATTTTACCGTATCTTTCGCCCTTTGCTCGGTATCGCAGCCGCACTCGGAGCAGAACCGCTTGCCCGCGAGCATTACAGTGCCGCAGGAGGGGCAGGATTTCGTATCTTCGGCGCCTGTATCCAGCGCTTTTGCAATGCCGCCGAACTGACCGCCGACGGCGCCGCCCATCGCCATGCCCATACCGAGCCCTAAGCCTGCGCCCATAATATCACCCGAGGAACCTGGGTTGTTCGCGGCGCCCTCCAGCGTATCGAAGGAGCGCTCCTGCTGATAATTATACCCGATAATATTCATCTCCGCCTTCTTGGCGAGCGCGTCCTTGAGCTTTTTGACGGCAGTGTCGTCTTCGGGCACGCTGATGTCATTAACATAGAAATTGACGAGCTTAATGCCGTATTCCTCGAGCACCGGCTGCATCTTTTCCTGAAGATAGGTGGAAAGCTCATCAATATAGGCGTTGATCTCCATAATGCTGATTTGTTTGTGTATCAGGTAAGAGGAGATCGCGTCTTTGACTTTAGTCAGATACAGTCCGCGGAAATATTTGAGAATGCTCACCTTGTCAAAGACGGGCAGCGTGCCGACTAATTTTACAAGGAACTGCTTGGAATTCTCAATGCGGATGCCGAACTGCCCATATGCGCGCACGGGAACGAATACGGAATATTTGGGGTCTTGCAGCTGAATCGGCGAGGCGGTGCCCCACTTGATGTCCAGCGAATTGACCTTGTTGATAAACCAAACTTCCGCGGTGAACGGCGAGCGCCCGCCGAACGGGAGGTTGATGATCTTATTGAGTATCGGAATATTGGCGGTATCCAATGTGTGACGGCCGCTTTGGAACACATCCAACGCCTTGCCGCCCTTAAAGAGTATCGCTTCCTGCGATTCGTTTACGATCAGCTGCGTCCAGGTGCCTAATTCTTCGCTCGGATATTTCCAAGCGAACACATCCGGATTGCCGTTATATTTGATTACCTCTACAATTGCCATTACTGTTTCCCCCTTAAATATTGCTGCTCATCAATTTGATTTGCATATTTCTGTCTTTGATTGCTTTTGTAATATCGCTGACGATAGCTGTGATGCTCGTGATGTCGTCGGATTGTATCAAGATCAGATTATCCACCTCTGCCGACAGCGTATCCGCCATGGAGCGCAGGCGCGCGTCTATATCCGACACGTCGACGGTGAGCCCGAAATTGGAAAATCTCAGCTCTTCGAGCAGGCCGTCGATCAGCGGCAGCGCCTTTTTAGCGGAGGCGGGCGGCATATCGATTAGCTTTGTTTTAATTTTTTCAAATTCATAAATGAGTATCTGCATTTCGCAGATCTTGCCGTTCGCACGGTTGTTTTGCCTTATCACCGCATTCTTCGCCGCAAACAGCAGCACGGTGATTGCCGCGTATAACACCATGCAGATCAAATGAATACTGATAAATATATTCACGCTCGCATGGAATATAAAACCGAAGAGGATATTGACGGTAATGACAGCCGCGACATAGATCACCGAAAAGACGACTAATGATATTTCCAGCGGAAATGCCGAGCTGCGCTTTTGATCGGACGCGATCGTGATAAATGCGGCGGAAAAAGCCGCCAGCAGCACCATGGTAAAGCCGATCCAAAATACGGCGTCCCGCTCGGCGGATGAAAGAAACGACCAAGCGATATATACCGCCGCCGCGAGTGAATACACCAATAAAACTATTCCGCGTTTTCTCATGTTATCCCTCTTTTCCGTCTGCTTCTGTTTCCAGATTATCCATTGCAAATTCCAGACAGAGCAGAATGATCTCGTTTCTGTTTCGCCCTGTGTTTTCTGCGATTCGGTCCAAATCTTTGATTAATTCGATCGGCAATCTCGCAGATACAACCGATGTATCGCCTTTATAGCGCTTGGACGGTATAATAAGTTTTTTGCCTGCCAAGATTATGCACCTCCGTAATATAGTTGATTTAACTTATCTGTTTATATTGTAATACAATTGTTTACAATTGTCAATACTTATTTTCAAGCTTTGCGTAATTTTTTTGTTGATGATAATGGTTTGTTCTCCCAGCCCGCTGCTGGGTGGATTATGGGTTGAATTTCGGGCCTCTTTGAGTTACAATAAAGGCAGAACCCACGCAAAAAGAAAGTCGGATGTCTGATGAAACGACGGTTGTTTAGCATGATTTTGGCGGTTATCCTGTTATGCGCACTTTGCTCCTGCGGCCATAGCGCCGATCCAGCTGCGGGCGAGGAGAAATATACGACCGACATCAGCAAAGATTATGTGGATGAGTTTCTTGCCGCCGTCGGCGAAATGAAGGGCGACAGGCTGCTTAGCGGAGTTGAGATCAACAAAGATAACTGTTACAACGTCACACCTGAGCAGGTTGCAGAGGAAACCAATATCCGCATATTCAAATGCTCTGACAGCGCTGCTTCGTTTGCGATGGTCGACGGCGCCGTCGCAGAACTATGCGCTTCTTTCGGCGGCTATGGCTTTGTCAATGCTGTCCCCTGCGATTTTGATAATAATGGGGTCACCGACCTGCTGGTCGCCTCCTCATGGGGTTCGGGGCTGCACAGATCGGAAATTTCGGTATTCAACGCAGAAACCCTGCAATCAACCGTGATATACGATAGTTTCCACAGCGATGACCCAGCGGTGGATTTGATTGTCAGCGAACGCTCTCCAATCTCGTTAGTGATGGGGAATTTCCCGAGCATCTATACGGTATATACTGCAAAGATCGAAGTAAACAATGATAATTTCGCCGATTTGTCCTGTGTTTCAACCGCAGTTGTCGGTACGGTATCGAGCGAAAACGGTTCCGCTGTTTTCGAGTCGCCGGCATTCTGGCTTACAGCCAAGGAATCGGCACGGCAACAGGCAAAATAATACATAACACCCGCGGCGGTTTATCCTGCCAAGGCTTCGCTGGATCATCCTCTCACCGAGCGATCCGCAACAGCGAGTTGCTTGACTTTGCAAAGCGGCAATGGTAAACTTGTGCATGAGGTGAAAT
>JBJEQI010000303.1:0-5288 GCA_051881675.1 Acutalibacteraceae bacterium | reverse complement strand
AAACGGATCGGTGTCGTCGTTCAGCCAGCCCTTGACCGCGCTGTTTGCCATATAGCCGACCGAGAGGGGATAGGCGTTTTCGTATAAATACGAATTGCCTTTCTGCAGCAGTGGCTCGCCGAGGGCGAAATCCTCCGCAGATGAACCTCTGCCGATGATATATTTCACATTCAGCATGGAATTGATGATCGGGGTGGTCAGACTGTAGCCGAAACGGTTGCTGCCGGGGTCGGCGGCAAGACCGATCGACTCCATGAGCGCGGTGACGTTGGCATTGATCTCGGAGGAGAACTGCGAAACGCCCCTATATCCGTAAAGCGCGGGGTCGTTGGTCGTCCAGCTGTTGTTCAGCTCCATGCGCCAAAAGCCGCTGTCGCGGCTCTCCGCCTCGTCGATCAGCGCGGTAATATCGTTGTAGTTGGTGCGATATCCCGAGCGGCTGGAGGTGCCGACGGTGCGGACGCTGGAGATCGTATAGTTGGTCATTTCGCCGAAGACGACAATGAACAAAAGTATGCCTGTCAGCGTTTCTTTATACTTGCCGGATTTGTGCATGGCGAGAATCAGCGCATACACCGCCAAAAGCCCGATCGAAACATAGATAACCGTATGGTCAAAGGTTTCGGAGTAGAGCTTTTCGGCAAAAATAAGATAGATGAATCCGCCCGCGGCGACGCCGCCGATTTGCGCGGGGGTGATGTCGTCGAGATGCAGATACGCCTGATACGCCATGGTGATCAGGATAAAGCTGAAGGTGAACGAATAGCGATAGGGAAGCTCGTTGGGGAAATGCAGGCAGTGCCAGATATAGTCGAGCTTGTTCCAGTTGAAGCTGAGTATCAAAAAGGCGAGTATCGCGCAGTTGAGCACCCTTTGTCTGGCGGGAATCTTTGTGCACAGCACAAACAGCACGCCGAGCATGAACGAGATCAGCCCGCAGTAGATATTCGGCAGCCCGCCGCGGTAGGTCAGCGCGACATTCGGCAGCAGATTGCTGATTACGTCGAGAATCGGGTTGTAAAAGCTGTCCGCCGAGGGGAAGCTCGGCTTGATATAATAGGTGTTCTGCATACTGAAATAGGTCGGTATCAGAATCACGGCGGCGATACAGGCGGCAAGCGCCGAGAAGAACAGCGCCTTAAACGAAACGGTGAAGAAATATTTGGTGCCGCGCTCTTTCACCCGCGAGAAATACAGCACAAAATAATACAGAGCGATGAAAATGCACATCATGATCGCAATGTAGTAGTTGGTGATCAGCATCATCGCGAGCGACAGCACATAAAGCTTGAATTTTCCCTTGTCGATCAGGCGGTTCAGCCCGAGCAGGCACAGCGGCAGCAGCGCCATAACGTCGAGCCACATCACGCACCAATAGTAACCCATGGCGAACGCGCTGAGCGCATAGAGAACGGAAAATGCGGCGGTGCCGAAATCGGCTTTGCGGTACATATATTGCAGATACACGCACATAAACGCGCTCGAAAGGGCAATTTTCAGCACCACGATCACCGCGAGCGCTTCGGTCAGATAGGCGGTCGGGACAAACACCGACAGCAGGTTGATCGGGCTGGCGGCATAGTAAGACAGCAGCGCGATGAAGTTGGTTCCGAGCCCGCCGTTCCATGTGTAAAGCAGACTGCCGAAGCTTTGCAATTTTTCATGCAGCAGCTTGAAGAACTGAAAAAACTGATGCCACATATCAATGACCATGATCTGATTATCCCCGAACGGATAAAGCCCCGCGCAGATAAACGCATAGGTCATCAAAATCAGCGGTATGACAAACGAAAGGAAAACAAACTTATTCTTTCTGAAAAACGCTTTTGTCTGCGCCGCTTTGAGCGGAGATTCGCTTTTTTTGCCTTTCAGAAGCCCCACGCGGGATTTTTTGCTCTTTACGTTCGCGGTAACAGCGGATTCGGGCGCGGCGGGGGACGGTGAATCGTTAGCTTCGATGTTTGGTAAGTCCATTGGCATCTCCTTTTGTATCCTCAGTTTGATGATTAATTTTTGCTTTTGAAAATAAACAGTTTGGAAAAAATGTAGTTTAAGATCACGACCAGAACCGCAGCCAAAAGCTTCGCCGCGACAAGGTTAAACGAAACGGCGGTCGCTGTAAAGAGGATCAGCTCCTCGCAGACAAACGAGAACAGTCTCGCCGCGGTGAACGAGCCGAATTCGCGGATAATTGCCCCCGCCGCGGTATCGCGGCTGCCGAACACGATGAATTTATTGGTCACAAAGGCGAATACTAAAGCGATAATCCATGCGATCAGATTGGCGGCAAGCGGCATCATCATGGTTTTCAGCAGCGCGGGCGACGAAAGAATCAGCGACAGGTCAATATGCGTGTCGCCCGATACCTTCATCACCGCACAGCAAAGCATAAATGCCGCAAAGTTCACGGCGGTGGTCAGCACGCCGTAGAAAATATAGGTGATCATCTCGCAGTTGAAAATCAGCTGAAAGGGCTTGAGCGTCATGCATTTTCGGCAGATTTTCAGCGAGCAGAACCATTTAATCGGCGCAAAATTCACCAGCTTGTCCCAAAACGGATGCGCGCCGCTCCTTGTTTTTTGTTCACTCATCGCCGCGCTCGCCCTTTTTGTCGATATTGGATTCTTTAGCGATAAAGATCGGGCGGCGCTTAGTTTCCATATACATTCTCGCAAGATATTCGCCGATGATTCCGAGCGACATGATGATCACGCCGCCGATGAACAGCAGGGCGATAATCGTGGAAGCGTAGCCGGGCTGACCGATGCCGGTGACCAGCGTCTTTACAAGCTCGAATATGAGGTACACAAAAGCGGCGAACGAGATACAGCTGCCAATGATCGTAGCAAGCCGCAGCGGGAAGGTGGTAAATGCGACGATCCCCTCGATCGCATAGCGGAAAAGCGCCCCGAACGACCAGCGGGACTCGCCCGCGACGCGCTCGACGTTCTTAAACTCAATCCATTTTGTATTAAATCCGACCCAGCAGAAAATGCCCTTGGAGAACCGATGCACCTCGCCGAGCGAAACGACGGCGTCCGCCATCTGGCGGGTCATCATGCGGTAATCCACCGCGCCGTCGACGATCTCGACCTCCGACATTTTATTGATCAGCTTATAGAACATCCGCGAGAAAAAGCTTCGGATTTTCGGCTCGCCTTTGCGGCTGACGCGGCGCGCCGAGCAGGAATCGTAGCCCTCCTCGTCGATCGCATACAGCATTTGCTCGATCAGCTCGGGGGGATGCTGCAAATCCGCGTCGATGATGGTGACTCTGTCGGCGTCGGAGGCGCTAAGCCCCGCGAACATGGCCGCTTCCTTGCCGAAATTGCGCGAAAACGATATGAATTTTACATTGTCGTGCGCGCGCACCAGCTTTTTGATCTCGCTGAGGGTGTTATCCCGACTGCCGTCGTCGATAAAGATAAAGCGAAACTCGTATCCCTCGATCTTTGCCACGGTTTTTGAAACGCTTTCAAAGAATAAGGGCACCGATTCGCCCTCGTTATAGCAGGGAACTACCAGATCAACAGTCTTCAATTCAAAGCCCCTTTCCGATATAACTATACATTATATTATTATACTTTTTTGAGCGGAATCTGTCAAGGATTATCCGTATTTTATCTGAGATCCGCACCGTAAAATTGCTATACAATCAGTATAATCGAATACATAATGTATTGTTATGTGATTCGCTTTCGACAGGCGTTGTTGGTAAACGGTTTACATAATTTATAATAATTGGGGGTCAAAACAGCAAAATACCTGAAAAACAAGCGGATTACCTGTTCAAAACTCTGTAGAAAATGTTTATACATTTTGTAAATTGTTTTTTTCGCCGCGTAACCCGCGCCGATCACAGGCAAAAGAAAACCCGCCGAATCCCTGATTTGATCAATGGATTCGGCGGGGTGTGAAATTTTGTGCTACGCGCAAAGTGAAATGAAATAAATCCATCCGCTTAAATGAATGATAAATATTGAATAATGAAAAATGAATAATACAAAACAAAAATCCGTTCTCTTAAGGGTCGTATTCTAGAGGACAGTAAAAAAGGAAGCACGAAATTTTCGTGCTTCCTTTACTTTTTGTCTTATACCGTAACAAGCAGGGAAAATGTACGGCACATTTCCCGCTTTTTAGGAGACCCTAAAGCCCTTAACCTTGCTAAGCAGTTAAAGATATGGTATAATAATACCATATGAGTATTCTTACTTATGAGGTGAAGAATGAATAACAAATTTTATGACATTGCATTTAATGATTCGCTAACTTTTTATACTTATGAACTGTATTGTTCTCCCGAAAATAGAGAAATTATTAATTGCACAGAAGAGTTTTTTAATCAAGGTTTTTTAAAAAATTCAGTATGGGACAAATATGCAGAGTACTCATATAAGTGCAAAGATTGCCCCCATTTTAAACACGATATAGGTTTTTATTTTGGAGACGGTCACTATACTAATAATTTTTCAACCAAAGATACTTTTATGATTAGTGTTAAAAACACGGAAGAATTAAATCTTGTTGTTGATAATTTGCCAATTAACGCCAAAACGATTTGGATAGGCAGTACTAAACCCATAGATTATTCTGCTCTTGAAAAACTGACCCAACTCCAAACTGTATGTATGGGACTAGGAGCAAAAGATATTCTTTGGGATATGGAAAAAACATCTAATCTTGATGTTTTAGAAATCGAATTAGGCGCTAATGCTCCTGAAATAACAAAAATTAAAAAAGCAAAAAGTTTGAGGCATTTATGCTTAAACATTCACACCTCTCAGATTAACAATACCGTTATTCCTACATTCTCATTCTTAAAAGAAATGCCAAATCTTGATAGTTTGGTTATATCGGGAGTCACTACACAAGACAATAACATTGACGATTTAATCAACATACCTAACCTGAAACGATTATGGATTTCACCCGATATTTATTCAACCGAAGATTATGCGAAATTTGAATCTTTAAAGTTTAAAATATATGATGAATATGGAATCTATCAATACGATAAAGAAGAAGCAACAATAGAAGATATTAGACCACTTGGAAAAGGAAAAAGGTATTTTAGGTCTGAAAAATCCAAAGAAAAATTTATTGCACAATACAAAACCCTTATGCAAAAGTATCAATGAAAAAAGAGCTATGACAAAACAAAATGTCATAGCTCTTTTTTAAACTGTCCTTTAGAGTACGGCTCTTATGAGAACGGATTTTTGTTTTGAAGACTAACCCTAATTTTGATACAAATGCACCCCCTTTTGAGATTAGGGGGTGCAAAG
>JBJEQI010000302.1:0-5355 GCA_051881675.1 Acutalibacteraceae bacterium | reverse complement strand
CGGAATCCCCGCCAGCAGGCTGACAGCTGACTCCGTCACCGCTTTTATCTTCTTAGGCGCAAGATTTGCCAGATACACATCGGTCATAAACCCGATCGGCACGCCGATGAGTATGGCTCCTGCCGTTCCGTAAACGCTGGTCAGAATAAACGGCAGGATTCCATAAGACGGCTCTGCCGCCGCTGACGCCCATTCCTTGCCGAACAGGAACTGCAAAATTCCGATCTCGCGGATAGCGGGGATGCCCGCCGAAACGAGATAGACCGTTATCAGCAGGACAAATCCCACCGTAACCAGCCCCAACACAAGGAATATGCCGTGTACCGTGTTTTCAATCAGTCTTTTTTTCGTCATTACTGCATTCCTTTCAACGAGTGAAAAGCGGCAGTTTATGCCTGCCGCCGCTTATTTCACTTATTTTACAGGTACGGCTCCTGCGTTTTTAATTACTTCCGAAGCATCCGCCGATGTGATATAGTCAAAGAATTTCTGCGCCGCGTCGGATAGTTTTCCGTCGGTTTTCGTAACCAGCACGAAGCTGCGCTGTACTTTATAGTTTCCATCCTTGATCGTCTCCTCGCTCGGCGTTGTACCGTCGACTTGAAGCGCCTTGACGCTGTCCTTGACGGATGCAAGCGATGCATAGCCGACAGCGGCGGGGTTTTCGGCAACTGTGGCAATGACGTCGCCTGTGGAGGTCAGCTCCTGACGGTACTTGCATTTTTCCGCAGTTTTCGTGATCGACTCAAATCCGTCGCGGGTGCCGCTGCCTGCCTCGCGCCCGATCAGCACGATTTCCGAATCACTGCCGTCCACGTCTTTCCAGTTGGTGATCTCGCCGGTATAAATTTTGGCGATGTCTTCAAGTGTGAGGTCCGCAATCGGGTTTGCGGGATTGACGATAACGGCGATACCGTCATAGGCAAGGACAGTTTCGGTCAGCCCCTTCGCTTTTTCCTCGTCCTTTAAATTGCGGCTGGAAAGCCCGATGTCGCAGCGCCCCTCCGCCACTGCCGTGATGCCCGAACCGGAGCCTGTGGGATTGTATGTAACGGAAATCCCACTGTTCTCCTCCTCGAAGATCTCTTTGAGCGAGCCAATCACCTTTTCCATGGAGGTGGAGCCGTCCGTCGCCACCGTTCCCGTTACTTCGGGCTGTTTTCCGCATCCCGCAAGCGCGGACATGACGCAAACTGCGGCAATCGCCGCTGCGAGTATTCTTTTTGTTTTCATAGTTTTACTCTCCTTTGATTGTTTTATAATCTTTTCGATTACGGCTTTATTATAGGGGGCGAAGATCAAGAAAGTTATCCTAATCGTGTAAAATCGAGGTAAAAAACAAAAACTCAAGGGCGGCTGAATCACCGACCTTGAGTTGTTTATATGTATGAATTTTGATTTGCACCGCTCAGGGTTCAAAGGAGAATCATTCCCCCGATGTCGCAAAGCTCGCCGCGAAGGCAGTAAAAGCCGACGCCGTATTTTTGCAGGAATCCGACAATCCGCCGATAGTCGGGATGCGCCGAAATATCGCCGAAGAACAGCATCGTCGTCGGGTCGATCAGCTTGGCGCTCCCGCCGATAAAGCCATAGTCATAGCCGCGAAGCGAAATATGCCCCGCAGCAATTTTCAGCACATCGGCGCGCCCACTGAGTGCTGCGGCTATTCCGTCATCTGAGGTGATGATCGCACGCTCGCTGACAAACAAAGTCGAGCATCCGCTGTATCCCTGATTCACCTGTATCACCGTATATCCGCCGCGCTCGGCGGCTTCCGGTATCGGCGGCGCGATTGTTCGACGGTTGGCGATCATGGTTTTGCCGCAAACAGCGGCGTTGAGCTTCACGTCATTCGGGTAGCACTCGCCGACGCCGCCGATCACCGTCGGCGAAAGTCCGAGGGCGCGCAGCCGCTCGCAAAGCTCGCTCTGCCCTATTGCCACAAACACATCGCCGCCGAGCTTTATACAGTTCAAATCGGCGTGCGACGCCAGCGCCGTCGGCAAAAGGGGGTTCGGCGACGTCGGCAGCGGGGTCAGCCCGAAGCGGGAAATCTCGCGGTAATGCGCATATTCGCCCGATATAACGGCATATTTCATCCGCACACCCGCCTTTCAAGCTTAACTCAGTCGTGCCTCAGAGCGTCCACAGGCTTCATTTTTGCCGCTTTCACGGCGGGATAAACCCCGAACACCACGCCGAAAACGGCAGCGGACAACACCGCCGACAGCGCGCCTAACGGATTCACCGCAATATCGACCGCGGCAAGCGCTCCGCCCAATCGGACCAGCAAAACGCTCAGCACCGCACCCATTATACCGCCGATCAGCGAAATAGTCAACGCTTCCGCGAGAAATTCCAGCAAGATTGCCGAAAATCCCGCGCCGATCGCCTTTTTCACGCCGATTTCCCTCGTGCGCTCATTGACCGACACCAGCATGACCGTCATGATGCCGAGCCCCGCCACCAACAGCGCGATTACGCTGATCGCCGACAGCAAGCCGGTCACAATGGACAAAATAGAATCCAGCCGATCGCGCTGATGAGATAAATTATCGCACTGATATGCCCCGACAGACCCTTTTTGCTGGTCAAGCTCGCGCAAAATACGCTCGGACAGCTCGTCTGTGTCTGCATTTTTGGCAACTTTAACCGCGATCGAGCCGACGCTTTCACTGCCGCCGAACCGCTCCATCAGCGTATACGGCAGATACACGAACTCTGGCATCATCTCACCCGAAATGCTTTTCAGGATGGATGAATCGTTCGCCGTCACACCGATGATCTCGCAAGTGACCGTGTGCTCAAAACAGCCGATTTCAATGCTTTTTCCGACGACGTTTTCCCTGCCGAACAGCTTTTTCGCCAGCTCCCCGTCGATCAGGCAGACCGCTTCGCCGCCCTCGATGTCCGAGCGGCAAAAGTCGTCGCCGCAGATCACCCGCGACGAAAAAACGCTGTTATTCCCCGAGGTCGTTCCCCACAGCGTGGCGCTAATTTGGCTGTCCGAGAGTTCAACATACCCCTCCGACATATAATAAGGCGACGCACCGACAACGCCGTCTATGGCGAGCAACAGCTCGGAATCGCTGTATTTGAGGGTGCTGTCGCTGCCGCAGGCGGAAACCGAAAGCCCGTTCAGCCCGAGCGAATCCAGCTCGCCCGCGACCGCTCTTTCGCCGTAATCGGACAGCGCGCCGATCACCGCGACCGACATCACTCCCACCGCAATGCCGACAAGGGTCAAGGCCGTTCCGACCTTGCGGCGGCACAGATTCTTAAACACGTTCACAATCAGCGCGATCAACCGAGCCCACCGCCTATTGCGATCACATGGACGCTGTCGCCCGAAATGCCGTCGGTGTTCACCAGCACCGTGTCGCCGTGCTTGACACCGCTGACCACCACGGCGCTGCCGTCGACATAATGCGACGTTTTGATCTTCCTGCGGGCGGCGGTGCCGCGGTAATAGACATACACAAACTCCGTCTTGCCCTCCTGAAGGATCGTTTCCTGCGGGAGGCACAGCGCGTCGGCGATCGTGCCGACATAGATTTTCGCGCTGACGCTGCACCCCGCGCGCAGACGCGCGTCACAAGACCGAATCGAGGCAACCGCCGAAACCGCGCCGCTGTCCGAATCGATCGCCGCGCCGATCGTTTCGATCTCGCCCTCAAAGCTGCCGCTGAATGAGGCGCCGCTAAAGGTTACTCGCTGCCCTCTTTTCACCTCGGCGGCGGCGCTTTCGCTGAGCCGCAGGGTAAGAATCAGCGAATCATCGGGAATGTACTGAACGATCGGCGTGCCCGCACCGATCACCGCTCCTGCCTCGGCAATTTTGGAAATTCTGCCGCTTTTCGGCATCGTAATATACCGCGCCGCGCGCTCCGCTGCCGCATAATCGGGGCTATCCCCACTCAAATTGGCGCGCACCGTTTTATCACAGTCGATCTGTGCAACGATCTCGCCCTTTTTGAGATAATCGCCCTCGGCACAGAAGAATTTGCCGATGACCGCCGCATAGTCAGCCGTAACGGTAGCTTTGGTTTTCGCCGTCACCCTGCCCGACACGGTTTTGGTAATGCTAACATCCCGCAGCTGCACGTCGGCAAGCTCCGACTTCGGCACAGCCGAATAGATAATATCGGGCAAAGCGACCGCTCCCAGCAAGAACACAGCCGCAAAAAAATATATGATTCTTCTCTTCTTTTTCATACAGTCGGATCCTTTAGTCAAAATTCTTCGAGCGCAAGCGTTTTTCGCAAATTACAGATTTATCTTTTCAAAATGCGGCTGTAAAATTCATCATATTCGCAGTATATTTTGCAAATCAGCACAAAAAATAGCCAAAGGACAGATCGCGCAAAGCAAAGCTGAACAATGGCTGAAAATGTTGGAAGAGGCGGCAGATATGAAAGAGGAAAATATGGTCAATATTCCGTGCTCGCTGGACTGCGAAAATCAGGAAAACGGACTGTGCCGACAGAACACGGCGTCGGAAATTCGCTGCGTCGGCGGGCCCTGCCCCTATTACAAGCAAAAAAGCAGCGGCAAAGACAATGCTTTGCCGCTGCTATCCGACTGATATGAAAAGCCCGAAACCCCTGCGGGCGGGATGTTTTACGTTTCGTCCGCCTTGCCGATTACATACGACTTTTTGATATTAAACGACCGCTCGCCGTTGATCGCGAAAGCGACGTTGATCGCGTGATCGGAGCAACGCTCAAGATCGGTGACCATATCCGTAAAGATAACGCCGCCGCGGGGGTTGCACCGATCCCGCTTCAAACGGGCGATATGCCCCTCGATATAGGCGTCTTTCAGGTCGTCGATCTCCTCCTCCATATCGCTGATCTTCTCGAGAAGCTCGAAGCTGTTATGATCATAGATGTCGATCGCCAGCTTATAGACTGCCAGCGTTTTTTCGGAAATGTTTTTCAGCTCGTGGAAAGCGTCCTCGCTGAAGATGATGCGCTGAGAGGCTTCGATCTGCGAATATTCGGCGATATTCTCGGCATGATCACCGATTCGCTCGATATTGGCAACGACGCGGAACATCATACCCACCGTTTCCTCATCGTTTTCATTCAGGTGCTTGCCGTGAAGGCGAATAAGATAGCCGGTTATCTCGTGATTGAGGTAGTTGATTGTTTTTTCGATCTCGATAACATCCTCCGCATACTTGCAGCCGTCTTCAAAAAAGTCTTTCAGCGAAAGCTTCAGATTGTTATAGGCAAGCTCCGCCATGCGGATGATCTCGCGCTTTGCCTGAACGATGGCGATTGTCGGGGTGATCATAACCTCGGGGTTGAGATACAGCAGCTTTTCCGCCGAATACTCGTCCTCGGGATTTTG
>JBJEQI010000301.1:0-5409 GCA_051881675.1 Acutalibacteraceae bacterium | reverse complement strand
ATTTTCAATAAAAATCTTGCATTATTTGTTTGAGTATGGTATAATATGTCCATACAACTTATATTTAATGGTCAAATTTCCTTTAGTTTTTTCATATAGTATACAGATTTATCACATGAAATCCATGGGGCGATGTCTCCTGAGGTTTAGGTTTTAATTTTGCAAAATTCGGTCATCGCGGGCGGGTTTCTTTCAGTTGCGGAAGAAATCTGCTTATTTTTTCGGAAGGGCAGTGTGCTTGTGACAGGAAAGGAACTGCGTAGGCTGAGCCGCGCTCAGCTGTTGGAGCTGCTGATAGAGCAGAGGCAGGAAAATGATCGTCTGCGCGCCGAGCTTAAATGGGCAAACGCGGCGCTTGAAGAGCGAAAGATCGCGATCGAATCCTCCGGCTCGATTGCCGAGGCGGCGCTGAAGCTCAGCGGCATTTTTGAGGCGGCAGACCGCGCTGTGCGGCAATATAAAGAAAATGTCCTGCCGAAAAGCTCCGCGGTGGAAAGCATTTTACAGCAGACGCTGTCGGGCGCGCCCGCGGCGGGCGATGAAAGCGGAAATGCGAAAACCGACGGCGGTGATTGCCAATGAAGCATCTTTCACGCGGCGATTTTCCGACGGTCAGTCAGCTGGAGCGCGAGCTTCGCCGCGTAAAATACCGATCCCGTCTGAAAACCGTCATACTCACAACGGTTTACACGCTGATCACGGTATCCGCGGCGGCGGTGCTGGTTGCCACTTTGTTTTTGCCTGTATTGCAGATCTACGGCGAGTCCATGTCTCCCACGCTCAGCGAGGGGGAGACCGTTGTTGCGCTGAAGAACAAAGAGGTAAAAAGCGGGGATATAGTCGCGTTTTATTATAATAACAAGATTCTGATTAAGCGCGTTGTCGCCGCGGCGGGAGATACGGTGAATATCGGGTCCGACGGCACGGTTTATGTCAACGGCGAAGCTTTGGAGGAGCCGTATCTTTCGGAAAAGTCGCGCGGCACCTGCGATATTGATTTGCCGTATTCGGTTCCCGAGGGGCGGTATTTCGTCATGGGCGACCGGCGGTCAGTCTCGGCGGACTCGCGTATGCGGGCGGTCGGCTGCGTGTCGCAGGAGCAGATCATCGGCAAGGTGATCGTGCGCATTTGGCCGCTCGGCCGTGCGGGAGGCATTTGAACAAAATAGGCTTGTAACCGTGCAGAAAGAGCGGTTTTATCATCGGTAAATTATTCGTAAGGGAAATTCGGGGTATAATGAAGCAATTGACACGAAAATATGCTTTATATGCCGAAATGCGGCAAAAAAGCAAGCTGCGCCGAGCGGTCGTTCGGGTGCTGGCTTGCTTTGTCGTTGTCTGCACGGTGTGTGCGCTGATTTTGCCTGCGTTTACGCTGGAGGGCGGCGCTGACCGCGTTCAGGGCGATGAGCCGTATGTCAAAGCCGTGAAAGTTTCCAATATCACGGACGGAACGGGTCCGTTTGATGATGATGACGAGAAGGGCAACGACAGCGCCCCCGATAATAAGCGCATTCGCACGTTTGACGATCTGACCGTCAATTTTGAGGTTGAAATGCTCTCTTATATAAAAAATGAGAGCGGTGAAATGACCATCGGCGGTACGTTTTCCGAAGCGATGATCAAGCTGTGGTTCTTGCTCCCCGCCACCGAATCCGAGGCGGCATTTGATCTTTCCGCCATGAAATGGATGGAGGACAGCGGGGATTACGCGCCGCAGATCAATCAGAATGTTGAGGCAACATTCGGCGATAAAACGGTGAAGTGCCAAGAGCTGATTTGCTATAAAAGGCTCACTCCGTCGGAGGACGGAGGGGTGGTTATCCCCGGCACCTTCGGCGAAAATGTGACGATCAAGGTCAAGGGGATGAAGAATCTGTCGACGCTGTCGCTGATGCTCAAAGCGGCGGCAGTCGGTTATGAGGGCAGCGACGGAAACGGCGGCTGCACCAATCACGGCGGTAGCGATATCGTCGCATGCACGACCGATAAGATTACAGTAACCGCCGCGCCGAAATATAATGTGCAAATCGGCGGCGAGGAATTTTATAAGGATACGTTTGATTTTAATTCGGGATATTGGAACGTCGACAAAAATCTCGGCCCCATTCATCAAAAGGACGTCGGCAATGTGACGGGCCGTCTGCTGGGTCTGGGCATCACCATCCAGCTGTATAACGATAACGCCTCCAAGGGGCTGAAGGGCATTGAGCTGCCCAACGGCGACGATATACACGTCCGCTTTACCGTTAAATCGGAATATCGTATCAATATTCCGAAAGAAGGCTCCGGCTATAATCAGGGGGACGTTATTAAATGCAAGGAGCTTCATGATGCGGGCTACCGCCCGCTGCTGTATACCTTTGGCGAAAACAACTGGGAGCCTTTGGGGTCGGATTTCCGCGAACTCAAATACAGCACTAATGTTACCTATTACGCGCCGGGAGGAAAGTGTTCCCAGCCAAACTCGTGTCAGGCCAAAAGCGATCACTGCTTTAATTCGGGCATATGGAGAATTGTGCAGAGTGAAGCGGAGCAAAACCCCGTATTCGACATTTGGATCTCGGGATATGAGATCGACACGGATCATCTGCCCACCAGAAATCTTTCGGGAGGCGATATATACGGCGCCAATGTCGGGTGCTTCGCGGCGGGCAGAGCGTTTATTGTTTTGCCGTTCAACAAGCTTCATAGCGAAACGCCCGATACGGAAGATTATGATATTGTGCAGCAATACGGCACGGGCTATTTCAGCACGGAGGTGAAAGCGGGAACGCTTGGAATCACCTCGCTGAGCGGCGAGAAGATTCAGGACGCCTGGCTGACAGACCCGTGGCAGACGGATCCGGCGGCGCAGACGGCGAATAAGGATTATAACAAGAGCCAGATGAAGAAAGACGACGACCGCTTTACGCGCACTGTTGAGCTGACCCTGCCGGGAACGATGTCGAATCTGGTCGCCTACCGCGGTCCCGATGAAAACGGAAACTGTGTTTCTAACAGCATGGGCAACGATCAGGGCGTCGGCGTGAATAACACGCGGGACGGCAGGGACTATGCCGCGCCGGGAACCAAGCTGTTTTTGCAGGGCGGTATTCAGTACAATCCGAATAACGAGCCGAAAAATGAGCTGAAATACGGCACGAACCTCATGAAATTTTATGCAGAGGCGCTGGAGCTTGGCGGCGATCCCGCCCAGCTTGTTTCCCCGAAAAAGACCGACGGCATTGAGCTGACGGCGCTATATGCCGCAAAGAAGGACGGAAAAGACTGGGCGAGCGATTACGAATTGCTGCACACCTATGAAGACGATCTCGAGTTTTATGAAACGCTCGGCGAGCTGACGGCACAGGGTAAAAAATGCGTCGGCGTGCTGTACGTGTTCCGCTTCACCGATCAGTCTTACAACGGCTCGGCGACGTATAAAGCGGCGGTCGGCGCAACGGTTCGTGAGGACATGAATATGTGCGGCAAAACCTATATGTTGGCGTCGACCACGCGCGTGTGGACCAAGGAGATGCTCAAAAAGGATACGCCCGAAGGCGAGAAAGATGAGTATCTCTCGCCGCAGGAGCTTCCGAGCTGGACCGATAAAAATACTAAGCTTGCAAGCTTCCCGCCCGGATTCATCGTGAGCGGCAATGTCGACGGTAAAGATCAGGTCTATTATACCAAGGAAACATACGCCGAGGACGGCAGCGGACCGCTCGGCACGCACAATTCCGACTGGGAGCACTGGGGCGATACGCTGCTGATCATTTCCTACGAGGGGCGGATCACCAAAAACATTGCCCGCAAAACAGGCAGTGAGGAGAAAACGACCTACAATCTGGATAATAAGCAGCGCACCGTTGATTTTGTGCTGGCACCGAGGGTTATTTTCAGCAATGCGGCGTCCTCCGGCAGCGGAACGACTGCCAATGTTACGATTTACGATACTTTGCCGAAGTATCTCACCTTTAAGCCCGGCTCCGCTTATTTCGGCGGAGAATATGTTCAGCCGCCCGCGAATGCGGGAGCGGGGGGAACTGTGACGGGCGGCAAGCTCACTCCGCCCGAAGTTACCCCCAACCCCGACGGCACAACAACGCTGAAATGGATTTTTGAGAATATACCTGTCGGCGCTTCGATGGATAAGATCTACTACTCGGCGGAGATCGGCAGCGAGAATCCGGATGAGGATGTTCCCGTCGGAACGACGAATATCCTCAATAAAGTCCGCATCTCCGTGACCCACGATCTGCGTGAGCCGAGCGTGGCGAACGGCAACTATGCCGAAGCGGGAATCGCGGTGGTGCGCGGTTTTGCCAGCGCTTACGGCAAATATGCGCGCCAGAGGGTTGTGGAGCCTGACGGCCATATAGACTGGGTCGTTTATTACAACAACAACGCGTCTGTTTCGGCGGATGTGTTTATGCTGGACATCATGCCTGCCGACGGCTATAACAGAAGCCGTTTCAGCGGCAGCTATACGGTGAGCGGCTTCAAGATCAACCCCGAAAACTGCGATATTAAGAGTCTGGAGCTGTATTACACGACCGACGAGATTTCGCCCGAAAACTTCAGCGATCGGGATCAGGCGAAGGAAGTCATCCGAACATGGCAAAAAGCAACGCTTGCCGACGACGGCACCGCCGCCGAACTGGTCGGAATACGTTCGACCGCTTGGGCGGTTCTGGGCAGCCTGCGGCAGGGCGGCAGCGTTACGGCGGATCTGTCGGTTCAACTGATTCCCGATACCTCCGCTGCTGCGGGAGAGTTCGATGTTTCGGCGTTTATGAACCTGTATCAGAACAGCACGCCCGTCACCACCGAAACCTATGCTGTCAGGCGCGCGTTGTCCGGCTTGGTTTGGCTGGATACCGACGCCGACGGCGTTCGGGACGACGTGGAGCAGGTGCAAAACGGCGTGATGGTCACGCTGTGGAGGCTGAAAGAGGGAAAAGACCCGAAGATATTTGACGCGGATAATTATGCACCCGTCTGTTTCCCCGGGAGCGATATTCCGCTGAGTGTGGAGACGGGGCAGCAGATCAGCGTGAAAGCGGCTGCCGGGAAAGCACCCTTGGAATATGAAACGGGAAAATATCGGTTCTTCGATCTTGACGCGGGAACCTACGCCGTGAAATTTGAAAACGGGTCGGGCACATTCCGACTCACGCCGCTGATTGCTTCGCCCGCCGACAGAGGGGATGATTCGTTCGACTCCGACGCTTCGGCAATCTGGAATTCCGAGCATAGCGAACTGCAATATACCTATATCGCAGGCATTGTAATGCCGCAGGCGAAGGATATGAGCGTGGCGCTGTATGAATCGAGATTCCACGACAGCGGTTTCTACGACCGCGGCATAGAGATGCCGAAGACCGGAGGCGGCGGAACACACCGGATTATAATATCGGGATTTAT